>JAOZVK010000015.1:14952-27613 GCA_029938185.1 Bacteroidales bacterium
AACTGTCTCTTTTTGATTTGTGTTTGGATTAGATTCAACTGTCTCTTTTTGATTTGTGTTTGGATTAGATTCAACTGTCTCTTTTTGATTTTCATTTTGCTGCAATCTACTCAACATTTGAATTGTATTTGCAGTTATATCTGTAAAATATCTGGTAACTCCATCTTTCTCATATGACCTTGATGATATTTTACCCTCAACATATAGTTGAGTTCCTTTGCGAATATATTGTTCTGCAAGTTTTGCCAAACCACGCCATGCTACAATATTATGCCACTCAGTTATTGTTTTTTTCTCACTTGTTTTTTTATCTCTGTATGTTTCGCTTGTTGCTAAGGTGAAACGAGCAACTGGTAGGTCTTCTTTTACATAGTTTACCTCAGGGTCTTTACCTACATTTCCTACTAAAATAGCCTTATTTATTCCCATTTTTTATTAATTTATTTATTAAAAATTTCTATATGATGCATTTAACATATTTTGCGTAAATATATTGATAATTTTGGCATTTTTCATATAAATTTTCAATACTTTTCTGAAAAATATATTTTTTGTTGTGGTTTGGAAGATATATCATATTCTTGTTCATTAAATAGTTTAACAAAAGTTTTTCAATATTTATAAACAAACAACATGTTACAGACTGGTACACAAAAGTTCTATTTTTTTTCAACAAACATTTTCGATTTAAATTTACTTATATAATCATTCCAAGACATTGTTTTATATTTGTTTTCAGCAAAATAATACAAAATAGCTTCCATTTGTTCTGGAGTTTTATATAATTGTACTCTATCTAAAAGTTTAAATGTTTTTTGCTTTTTACCATCTTTAACAATTTCTTCGGTAGATATTATTAAATATGCAGGAAATACCATTTTTCCATTAAGCATATCAATAGGCATTTGATGAAATTTATGAGATTTGTTTTTGTTTACATATTTTTTTCCAAAAGCCGAAATTGTATCTTTTGTTGTTACACTTATGTAGACAGGATTGTATGCACTGTTTAAATATTTAGCGATTTTTGGATTATTGAATGTTTTTAAGCTCATTACAGTTGACGATACACTATAATTATAATAAAAAAATAAAAAAATATATTTCTTATCTTTTAATGAACTTTTAATAGCCTCTTCCGTTTTTTTCCATTTTACGTTCACTCGCGACATTGTTTGCCTTTGTCCAGGAGGATATGATTTAAAATAATATTTTTCAAATTCCTCATATTCTACCGATTTATCTACTTGTTCGGAATAATAAATTAGATTAGGAAAAATCAAGTCTCTACTTTTATAAGCTGCAAACAAAGTTCCTTGTGCTTTTTTGTTAAATAATATCATTGATGGAACAGTATAATTTTGTCCAAGCATTTTTGTAACAAAACTGTGAGCTTTTTTCTTTTTTGAATATTTATAATACTTTCCATCAAAAAACTTCAAACTATCTTTTGTATTGACATTAATTTTTATTGGATAAAAAAGAATATTAATATAATTAGCAACCTCTTTATTACCAAATGTATCATTAGTCATCAAGTTGCAAGAGTCTGAGTTTTCGGAATAAAAATATACTATTATTGGTTTTTGTTTTTTTACAAATTTTTTTTGAGCTTCTTCCAATGATAACCAATTAATTATTGTGTCTTTGTTTTGAGCTTTAGTTAAATTTCCAAATATAAGTACTATTGTTGTTATCAAAATTAGTTTGTTCATCTTTATATATATTTAGTTTAAGGTCTTCGACCTAGTTTTATACTGTTGAATACATGTTGTAAATCTAATACTTATCTTTAATTAAAAAAAATGTTATAGTAAAGTCTTTGACCTATTTAATGTGGTTTACACGTTTTTACAAACTACAATCATATAGCTATTTGTACGAATATAAATATAGAAAAACTTTTGTAAGACTACTTTCTAATAATTTGCAATTTAACAAAATAAAAACATCAAAAAACGGAACTCTGTAGGAGTTTTCTGTTTGTAATAACAAAATTGAAACATAATCAAACTCCATTGGAGTTGCCTTATCGAACTTTATAGACAAACTAATAATGTGAATTAGATTATTAAACGTAAAATAACAATAAAATATCATTTAGTTATACTCTAAATGGTTATAGTTTTAACATTAACAAATTGTTATCAATTACTAATCAAAGTATTGCTTCATTGTGTCATTGTATAATTGCACCATTTAAAGTATATATAAATTATTTTATTGCTATATTTGTTATAATTTTTATATACTTTTACATTTTAAATTGTTAAATAAGTAGTCTTACAAAGTTGTTAGACATTTGTTTTATACAATTAGTTGCATTACAGTAAATTACAAAAACGCATAAGCCTCATTAAATAGGTCGAACTTATCCTTATGGTAGGCTACCAGTTTTAAGTTAGACGCTTTTTAACCGCAAAGTTACACAAAGTTTAACGCAAAGTTTCGCAAAGTTCTGTAAAAGTTTACTTTAACTTTATGGTTGCAACCACTTGAAAAACAATTGTGTCCAACCTTACGTGAGTAGCCTTATGGTACAATACATTGATTAGTAATTTATAACATTCAAATAAAATAACTTCAAAATGAGATATACATTTCTTTTTTTATTTTTAATAGCAAATATATTAATAAATGCTCAACAAAAATATACAATAAGCGGATATATAAAAGATAGTAATAATGGAGAAGAACTAATTGGGGCTACTGTTTATGTTAAAGAATTGAAAAATGGTACAATTTCAAATCCATATGGCTTTTATTCAATTACACTTAAAAAATCAACATATAATATTCATGTTTCTTTTATTGGTTATAAATCTTTTTCTAAAACAATAGAATTAGAAAAAAGCACTAAATTAAATATTATATTATCTCCCGAAAGTACAGATTTAGATGATGTTAATGTTTTTGCCGAAAAAAAAGATGCTAATATTAGAAAAGTTGAAATGAGTACCAATAAGCTTGATATGAAAGTAATAAAACTAATTCCAGCACTTATGGGTGAAGTTGATATAATAAAAAGTATCCAAATGCTACCTGGTGTGCAATCTTCTGGCGAAGGCTCAACAGGATTTTATGTGCGAGGCGGTGGTGTAGACCAAAATTTAATACTACTTGATGAAGCAACAGTTTATAATGCATCTCATCTGGGTGGGCTATTTTCAGTATTTAACCAAGATGCTGTAAAAAACCTAAAACTTTATAAAGGTGCAATACCTGCTGAATATGGAGGCAGATTATCATCAGTTTTAGATATAAGAATGAAAGATGGTAATCTCAAAAAATTTTCAGCAATTGGTGGTATAGGACTAATATCCAGTAGGCTGACATTAGAAAGTCCTATACTTAAAGATAAAAGTTCGTTCGTTTTGTCGGGTCGTAGAACATATATTGACCTATTTTTTCCATTGTTTAATAATGAGGGGCTAAAAGACAGTAAAGCATATTTTTATGATTTAAATGCAAAAATAAATTTAACAATAGATGATAACAATAGAATATTTATATCAGGATATTTTGGAAAAGACGTTTTTTCATTTTCCAAAATGATGTCAATGATGTATGGTAATACTACCTTAACTTTGAGGTATAATCACTTATTTTCTGATAAAGTTTTTTCAAATATAACATTTATATACAGTCATTTTGACTATGGATTAGAAAGTAATCAAAGCGAGGCATTAGCTTTTAACTGGAACTCCGATATAATTGATTTTTCTTTTAAAAACGATTATACATATTATATGAACCCTAATAATACTCTTAAATTTGGTTATGGAATTATATATCACACATTTAAACCTGGATATGCTAATAAAATAGGTGAAGAAAGTATATTCAACGACCTAAGTTTACCTGATAGATATGCTTTGGAGTATAGTCTTTTTGCAGGAAATGAGCATAAAATCAACGACAATATATCATTAATATACGGTATTCATTTTTCGGGATTTTCAAATATGGGTAAAGATAAATACTATATTTACAATAAAGACAATCCCAACGAGTATATTCCCATTGATACTATGAATTACAGCTCTGGTAAAATATATAATACATTTGTAAATGCAGAACCAAGATTGGGCATACGTTTTAAGATAAATAGTAAATCATCAATAAAAGCTAGTTATTCAAATACTGTACAATACATTCATTTGGCTACCAATACAACATCAGTAACTCCATTAGATGTATGGTTTCCAAGCTCTTCAAATATCAAACCTCAAAAAGCTAATCAGTTTGCAATCGGATATTTTAGAAATTTCAAAGATAATACATATGAAATGTCAGTTGAGTTATATTATAAAAAAATGAATAACACTATTGATTTTCGCGATCATGCACAACTATTGCTTAATAAATATTTTGAAGGAGAACTACGTGTTGGAACATCTTATTCATATGGTGCTGAGTTTTTGTTAAAAAAACAAGTTGGTAAATTTACTGGTTGGCTAAGTTATACATATTCAAAAACTATGAGAAAAATACCAGAAATAAATGGTGGAGAAGAGTATAGAGCACCTTACGACAAACCACACGATATATCAATTATATTGTCATACAGTTTAACAAAGCGTTTGACAATATCAACAAACTGGGTATATTCTACTGGCGCACCTCGAACTATGCCAACAGGCAGATTTGAATACTCGGGTATGATAGCTCCTGTATACTCTGACCGTAACGCAATACAATTGCCAGATTATCACAGAATGGATTTATCGGTTACACTAAAAGGTAAAAAATATAAAAAGAATGGAAAACTAAAAAGAATACAAAGCGAACTAAATTTTTCGGTATATAATGTTTATGACAGGCATAATGCATATTCGATTAATTTTAAACAATCGGAAACAAACCGCTACGAAACAGAAGCCGAAAAATTCTATTTATTCAGAATATTTCCATCAATAACATATAATTTTAAATTTTAATGATAAAATCTCTTAATATATATACGACTGAATATCAATTCTATACAAAATAAAGCAAAAAAAAAATGACAAAATTCATGTTTTACTTTTAAAAATAAATATAAAAGTTATATATTTATGAGCATATTTTATGTTTTTGGACACGTTAAATTTATTAATATTAAATTAGATTATATATGAAGTTAATACCAAAATTACTTTTAAAACAGCTTTATACAAGAGGAAGTTTAGAAAATACAGAGGACGGCATAACATTTTCGGTTAAAAATCGTCTAAAAGATGCTAAAATTTTAGGTATCAAAAAAATTGAAGTTGGTAAAAATGTATATGGAGCCAATGATATTTATTTGGATCTTGGAAACAAACAACTATTATCAGTTTCAGAAATTGATGAAAAAAACCCAATTGATTTTCCATTGCGAAAAACATTGGTTTTTAAGGTAAAAACAGATCAGCTTGACAAAGGTAAATACAAAATAAAATTTGTAATAAGTGCAAAACCTTTTGGGAAACTCGATTTTAATGTTGATGATGTTATATCTGATAAAAAAGTTGTAAAAAACAAGATACCAAGAGACAATAATGATGATTATTCTAAAGAGGCAATTAAAACTCGCCAAGACTTTGTAGAACAGTATACAGGAGCAAAACTTAATCATATAAGTCAATACTCATTTGATCCACACATAACTGCGGGAAATTGTGAACATTTTACAGGAGTAGCACAAATACCACTTGGAATAGCTGGTCCGATAACTATAAATGGCGAACATGCAAAAGGTGATTTTCTTATACCAATGGCAACTGCCGAAGGTACATTGATAGCTTCATACAACAGAGGTATTAAAGTTTTGAATAGCAGTGGAGGAGTAACATGTACTGTTATAGGCGATGCAATGCAACGTGCACCTGTATATATTTTTGCAAATGCAAGACATGCTCGCGAATTTGTTGAATGGTGTAAAAAGAATATTGACCCAATACGCGAACAAGCCGAATCAACTTCAAGTATAGCAAAACTACAATATATTGATTATTTCTTGGCAGGAAAATTTGCTTACTTACGTTTTAATTATTCAACAGGTGATGCTGCTGGACAAAATATGGTTGGTAGAGCTACATTTGTTGCTTGTAGTTGGATACATGAAAATTACAAAGAATTTCCAATTGTACATTTTTATTTAGAATCAAATCTTGCAACCGATAAAAAAGCTTCTCAAATAAATGTTATAAGAACAAGAGGAAAACGAGTTGTTGCCGAAGCTACAATCAAACGTGAAGTACTATTACAACATATGCGTGTTGAACCTAAAAGCCTGGCATATCATGGATTAGTAGCTAATGTTGGTGCAATACTTTCGGGAGCTAATAATAATGGAGCACATTCGGCAAATGGTATAACAGCTATGTTTATAGCAACTGGACAAGATGTTGCTAATGTAGCTGAATCATCAGCTGGAGTTCTTTACTCCGAATTGACCGATGAGGGAGATTTATACATATCAATGACTATTCCATCGCTTATTATCGCTACATTTGGTGGAGGTGTAGGTTTAGCTACTCAACGCGAAGCTCTTGAAATGATGGGTTGTGTTGGAAAAGGAAAAGCTAAGAAACTTGCCGAAATTATAGCTGGTGTTGTTCTTGCAGGTGAACTTTCATTAAGTTCTGCAATCTCATCATCTGACTGGGTTTCTAGCCACGAACAATATGGTAGAAATAGATAGTATTAGACTAAGGAGTTAAAAACTAAAAGCTTAGTCTCATCTTTTATTAATATCTCATTTTAACAGTTTCCAGAATTATTTTGGAAGCTGTTTTTTTTTAGTCTGATTAAATATTCTACATTTCAGAATTGCATAAAACTAATATCTTTAGATGGTATATCTGGCTACCCGTCAGAAGTTGGACAGTCTTGTTTTTCAAGTAGTTTTAATCATAGAATTAAAGTAAAGATTAGCAAAACTTTGCGAAACTTTGCGGTTAAAAAGCGGCTAACTTAAAACTGGTAGCCTTTTATTTTTATACTATTTTTCAGAAAATGCTAATACAATTCCAAGTATAAATAAAATACCAACTTTAATCCATTTTGTAAAATTCCAAAATCTTGAATTATTCAAATATACACTTAATCTTCCTGACAACAATGATATTATTGTAAAAATTAACAATGCTTGTAACATAAATATTACTCCCAAAATAATCATTTGAAAAACAAAACTATATCCTGTTTTACTTACAAATTGTGGTAAAAATGCTATAAAAAATAATGAAACCTTAGGATTAAGAACATTCATAAAAAAACCTGTTTTAATCAATTGCCACAAACGAAATTCAGATTTGATTTTTTTTTCACTTATATCTATGTTCGTTTGTTTTTCTTTTACAGCCATAATTGCTAAATAAAACAAATATGCAACACCTAAATATTTTATTGTAACAAACAGTATTTCTGATTTTTGTATTAAAATTGAAAGACCGGTAGCTGCTGCCAAAGTGTGAATTATTATACCCGAAACAAGCCCAACTGAAATTGCTATTCCATTTTTATATCCTTTAATAATGCTTTCGCTTAATACATAAATATTATCTGGTCCTGGCATTAATGTAAGAACAACTGAAGCTCCAATAAATGATAATAAAAGTTCAAATTCCATGTTTTATTCTTTAAGTCTTAACGATAAATATAGAATAAATATTCATATTGTGTAAAAAAACAAGTAAAAATGAAAAATTTTGATAAAAAAAACAAATATACTAAGTTGGTTTCAGGAAAAACCTAAAACTTCGCTTAATATTATAAATCAGTTAACTTTACCCAAAAGTGCAAAAATTATTGATATTGGAGGAGGTGATAGTTTTTTAGTAGACAATCTTATTGAATTGGGCTATGAAAATATTACTGTCTTTGATATTTCAGAAACCGTACTTAATAAAGCCAAAAAACGTCTTAAAAATAAGGCTGATAAAGTAAAATGGATAGTTGCTGATGTAGCAACTTTTAAACCAAATGAGAAATATGATTTGTGGCACGATAGGGCAGCTTTTCACTTTTTAACACAAGAAACAGAAATATTAAGCTACATAAATACAGTTCAAGAATATATTAATTCAGAGGGTTTTTTGGTAATTGGTACTTTTTCTGAACAAGGACCAGACAAATGCAGTGGGATTAATATAAAACAATACTCTGAAAAAGAAATTTCAGAACGATTTAGAATGTTTAAGAAAGTTAAATGTATATCAACCAATCATAAAACACCATTGGGTAGTATTCAAAATTTTGTTTTCTGTACTTTCAGGAAGCTGTAAATGAAACTCCTAAAAACTCAAAATTTTTAGGAGTGTTTGCAATAATAAATACTACAACAATAATCTTTAGATATTACATACGACTATCAATTTATTAACATTTTGTAAGTAGTGTTACAAAAATTTTTCTGTACTTGCGTTTTCTTAAATTACACATTATTAAAGCATTAACAAAATGTGTAAGTCACATTAAATAGGTCGAAGACCTTACAAGTGCGTAAGCAATATTAAAAAGGTCGAAGACCTTATAATTTTTTTGCAGCTCTTTTTCTATCATGCTCATTAAGAAGTATTTTCCTAAGTCTCAAGCTATTAGGAGTAATCTCAACATATTCATCTTCTTGTATATATTCCAAAGCTTCTTCTAAAGTAAACTTAATTGGTGGAGAAAGCTTAACTTTGTCATCAGAACCTGATGCTCTAACATTAGTCAATTTTTTCGATTTAGTAACATTAATAACAATGTCGCTATTTCTTGAACTTTCGCCAACTACTTGTCCAGCATAAACATCTTCGCCAGGAGAAATAAAAAACCTACCCCTATCCTGCAATTTGTCCAAAGCATATGCAAACACACTTCCTTTTTCGAGAGCTATAAGAGAACCATTTTGTCTTTTTTCGATATTTCCTCTGTAAGCATCATATTTTATAAACCTATGAGAAATAACTGCTTCACCAGCGGTTGCTGTCAATAGGTTAGTCCTTAGCCCTATTATTCCTCTTGATGGAATATGAAACTCAAGATGCATACGGTCTCCTTTGTGTTCCATATTTATCATTTCGCCTTTACGTTGAGTTATTTTCTCAATTGCTTTTCCCGAAATATTTTCGGGCAAATCAACAGAAAGTTCCTCAATAGGTTCGCTTGTAATTCCATCAATATTTTTTATAATAACCTGTGGTTGTCCAACTTGCAACTCATACCCCTCTCTTCTCATTGTTTCAATAAGTACCGATAAATGCAACACACCTCTACCATAAACTATAAATGAATCGGAAGAGCCACCTTGATCAACCTTTAAAGCAAGATTTTTTTCGAGTTCTTTGCTCAATCTATCTTTTATATGTCTTGATGTAACGTATTTACCATCTTTACCAAAAAATGGAGAATTATTAATTGTAAATGTCATGCTCATTGTAGGTTCATCAATTGCGATAGGGGCAAGAGCTTCAGGATTTTCAAAATCGGTAATTGTATCGCCAATTTCAAAACCGTCAATACCTACTAATGCACAAATCTCACCCGATTTTACGGATTCTACTTTTTTCTTCGATAAACCTTCATAAACTAAAAGTTCTTTTATTTTTGTTCTATTAATACCTCCATCTCTTCTTGCCAAAGCAACTGTCATTGTCGATTTTAGCTCGCCCCTATGTAATCGTCCGATAGCAATTCGTCCTACATACGATGAATATTCAAGAGATGTTATTAGTAACTGGGGGTTACCTTTTATCATTTTTGGAGGTGGAATATGTTCAATAATTGAATCAAACAAAGGAATAATATCTTTCGATGGTTTTTTCCAATCTTCGGACATCCAACCTTCTTTTGCAGAACCAAATATTGTAGGAAAATCAAGTTGCTCTTCGTCTGCATCGAGACTAAACATTAAGTCAAAAACTTGTTCCTGTATCTCTTCTGGTCTACAGTTTGGTTTATCAACTTTATTTATGACAACAATAATTTTCAGCCCCAATGTAATGGCTTTTTGCAATACAAATCTTGTTTGAGGCATGGTTCCTTCAAAAGCATCAACAAGAAGCAATACGCCATCTGTCATATTTAAAACTCTTTCTACTTCGCCACCAAAATCGGCGTGTCCTGGTGTATCAATAATATTTATTTTATTATCATTATACATAACAGCAACATTTTTTGATAGAATTGTAATTCCTCTTTCTTTTTCCAAATCGTTGCTATCCATAATTAACTCGCCAGGGGTCTCGTGCTCCTTAAATATTTTGCCCGATAATATCATTTTGTCAACTAATGTTGTCTTTCCATGATCAACATGGGCTATTATAGCTATATTCCTAATTTTTTGCATATCTACTTTTAATTTTTAAATATGGCGCAAATTTATATTTATTTTATGAATTAGTAATATATTTATCAAAATCAATACATTTTTTTTTTAAATATTTTATAAAAAAAATAAAATATGTTTAAAATCATCTAATTTTTATCTGTGTTTTTACACATTTGGAGATTGTTATTATTTTTAATTATTTATTAATTCATAAAACATCATTTAAGATGACATATATAGTAACAGGTGCTAACCTTAAAATAGAAAATGTAGTAAATGTAGCTCGTAATAATGAAAAAGTTGAACTACATCCTGATGCATTGGAGAGAATAAAAGTATGTAGAACTATGGTAGAACGAAAAATTAATGCACACGAAATAATGTATGGCGTTAATACTGGAATTGGCGAATTTTCCGAAATAGTTTTAGATGATGATCAAGTAAAAAAATTTCAAAGATATTTGATTTACAATCATGCAGCAGGAATTGGCGAAGCTGCTCCTATAGAATATGTGAGAGGAGCAATACTGGGGCGTATAAATGTTCATGCTCACGGAAATTCAGGTATCAGACCCGAAATTACTTTAACTTTGGTAGAAATGCTCAACAAAGGTTTAACGCCTTTTGTATGTCAAAAAGGCTCAGTTGGTGCGTCTGGCGATTTGGCTCCAATGTCGCAAATAGGTCTTTTGCTTTTGGGAGAAGGAGAAGCATTTTATAAAGGAAAACTATATCCAGGCAAGGAAGCAATGGATTTGGCTGGAATAAAAGTACCTGGATTACAAGCAAGAGATGGTTTAGGAACTATCAATGGTTCAAATCTTTTGACTGCTATGAGTGCAATATTTCTATTTGATGCATGTAATTGGCTAAAACAAGCCGAAATAGCTGCAGCCATGTCCTTAGAAGCACTCAAAGCCAATATGAACCCATATAATATAAAACTACATGAAATACGTGGTTTTAAAGGGGCTGTAAGAAGTGCACATGCAATTAGCATGCTTATAAAAGGTGGTGACTTGGTTAATGATAAAATAAAATATAAAGTTCAAGATGCATATTCTATGCGTTCAACACCACAAGTTATAGGTGCTGCGCATGATGCTTTAGCTTATGGTCGCTCGCAGGTAGAAATAGAACTGAATGGTGTAGGTGATAATCCTATTTTTTTTCCAGAGGAGAACATACAGTTGTCGGGTGCTAATTTTCAGGGAACACCGGTTTCTTTGCCAATGGATATGGCTGGTGCTGCAATTACAATGATTTCTGTTTTGTCGGAACGAAGAATGAATCGTTTAAACAACCCTGCTCTAAGTCAAGGACTACCTGCTTTTTTGTCAAAAGGTGCAGGAATGTTTTCGGGATTGATGCTTAGTCAATATACTGCAGATATGATGATTGTTGAACAACGTATATTATCAGCACCAGCAAGTGTACAATCAATTCCTGCTGCTGCCGACCAAGAAGACTTTGTGTCAATGGGTATGAATACTGCTATTAAGAATTTTCAGATTTTAGATAATGCCTATGGTATTTTAGGGATTGAGTTTATGGCGGCGGCTCAGGCACTTGATTTTAGGGATTATGAATTTGGAGATGGTGTAAAAAAAGCTAAAAAAACTATTCGTAAATATGTCGATTTTCTTGATATTGACAGACCTCTATATCCTGACCATACAAGAATGAAAGAATTGGTAAAATCATGCGAAATTTTGCATGAGGTTGAAAAAGAAGTTGGTAGTTTGGATTAATTAATTGGCTCTTTGAGTCTTTTATATTGTTTACACAAAGCTAAAAGTTAAAAGCTAAGTAGCCTTGCAAAAGTTTTTCAACATTTATTTTTCTACAATTAACTACATGATAGCAATTTACATATGACTATATAATTTTTACTTGATGGTCTGGCTTTTAAATTATTAAAAAACTTTATAAACATACGTCTTAAGTCGGTTATTGTATAAAATCGACACTTTGTAAAGTTGTAACTTGCTGTAATTCTGCCGTAAGCAAAATTGTTAATTGTCCATTATTCATTGTTAATTACTTAATACACTAATTACAAGACTCAAAAATCAAAAAACCTTAAATATTAGAATAATAAATCCTATATTTGTGGTAATAATTGGGGAGAGTGGCAACAAAATTTATTTTACTGTGAATAAATTGTTATTTTACAATTGGAATTTGCTAATTATCAATAAGTTTGCCACATTTATTTTGTATCCATTTCTGTACATCAGTTTTTTGTATCTTTGCAAAAATAGGCTACCCGTCAGAAGTTGGACAGTCTTGTTTTTCAAGTAGTTTTAATCATAAAATTAAAATAAAGATTAGCAAAATTTTGCGAAACTTTGCGTCAAACTTTGTGTAACTTTGCGG
>JAOZVK010000220.1 GCA_029938185.1 Bacteroidales bacterium
TTAAAAAACTTGTTCTTATTTATAATGCGTGGGAATTGGTGCATTATGAAGAGGTTTTGTATTAATAAATAGTAAATTAAATATATGAAAAAAATTATATTACTTATTGTTATAACCGTAAGTTCAATTTTTATAAAAACACATACTCAGACACATGAAACTGACAGCTTAGAAAACTTATTATCAAAATACAAAAAAGATGATACTACAAAAATAAACTTATTAAATCAAATTGCATTTAAACAACGTAAGCTTGATTTAAACAAAACACTCGAATATGCAAATAAAGCATATAAAATAGCAGATAATATAAATTTCAATAAGGGTAAAGCTGAAAGTTTACGAAACATTGGACTGTACTATTATCATAAATCAGAGTATTTACTTGCTCTTAAAAATTACAAAGAATCTTTAATTATATCACAAAAAAATGATTATCAGGATATAAGTGCAAGGTGCTTTAATAATATTGGAAATGTATATCGCAAACAAGGTGATTATATAAAAGCTCTTGAATATTTTCAAAAATCTTTAATATTATCTGAAAAAATAAAATCTAAACAAGTTATTGCAAGTAGTTTAGGTAATATTGGACTCATTTACTGGAAGCAAAGTAATTATTCTGAAGCTCTTAAATATTATCATAAATCATTGAAAATATTTGAAAAACTCAAATATATAAAAGGTGTTTCGAACAGTTTGAATAATATCGGAATTTTATATTATTATGAAAATGATTATTCAAAATCACTCGAATATTTTCAAAAGTCTTTAAAAATTGATGAAGATACACAAGATTCCGCAGCTATTTCATATAGCCTGAATAATATTGCCGAAATTTATTATCATAAAAAAAATTATTCAAAATCACTTGAATATCACCAAAAAGCTTTGACATTAAGAAAAAAAGTTGGCGACAAATCCGGTGTTTGCTCCTCATATTATGGTATTGCTACTATATACTTAAAAATAAATAACTATTCTAAAGCAATAGATTTTACTAATAAAGGACTGGTAATTGCAAACAAACTTTTACTTACAGATAAACAAAAAGAATTGCGTAAACAACTTTCTGATATATATGCAAATACAAAAAATTATGAAAAAGCATATCAAAACTATATACTTTATAAAAAGTTAGAAGACAGCATATTCAATGAGAAAAATATAAAAAAAATTGCTCGTTTAGAATACCAATACAAGCATGAAAAAGAAAAACAAGCTAGCAAGTTAATACAACAAAAAAAAGATGCTTTACATAATGAAGAAATAAAGCATCAGAAAATGGTTCGCAACTTGTTTATTATTGGTTTTATTTTATCATTGGTATTTGTATTTTTTATACTATATATTTTTATACAAAAACGTAAAGCAAATTTGGTTCTTGCAGTACAAAAAAATAAAATTCAAGAAAAAAACAAACAACTAAATCAACTAAATATTACTCTAAACAGACTTATAAGTATTATATCACATGATTTAAAAGCTCCACTTTCAGCTTTTTATTCAATTAGTAACTCTCTAAAGTCAAAAATTGATAGAATTACTAAAGTAGAAATTAACACATATTTGGATAGAATGCTCAGTAGTTCAATTTCATTAAAATTGCAGCTCGAAAATCTTTTGAATTGGACAATTAATAAATCAGGAAACATAAAAATAAATTTAAGAGAAACAAATTTATCAGTAATAGCCTATAAAACAATCGTTGTTTTACAAGAATTTGCTTTAGAAAAAAATATTATAATTGAAAATGAAATTGACGAAAATATAAATTTCACTACCGATAGTAGAATGCTTTGTATTGTTTTGAACAATATTATTTCGAATTCTGTAAAATTTTCGTCTAATAACAGCAAAATAATTGTAACAGGAAAATCATCAGATGGTAAAACTCTAATCTCAATTAAAGATTTTGGTATTGGAATGAATGCCAAACAAACCCAAAATTTATTTTTAGAAAATGTAGCAGAAAAAGATAATATTAATGATAATAAAGGGACAGGATTAGGTCTTATTGTATGTAAAGAAATAGTTGAAAAACTAAATGGTGAAATATGGGTAGAAAGTAATATCGCCAAAGGTAGTACGTTCTTTATAAAATTGTAGGTTTTTGACCTTATTGTGATTATTAAACCAATTTTTATGAATAAAACAAAAATATATATTGTTGATGACCACGATATTGTTGCACAAGGAATAAAACTGTATTTAGCAGGTAATGACAATTTTGAGTTTATTGGAAGTTCATTAACAGCCAATGGTTTATTTGAGTTTTTAAAAAATAAACAAACTGACATTTTAATTTTAGATATAAAACTTCCGGGACTATCGGGTTATAATATTGCAAGAATTGTTTCGGAGAAGTATCCAAAAATAAAAATTATTTTTTTGAGTTCATTGACTGATGAAAAATCGCTAAATTTGGCAATAGAGGCAGGTGGGCTTGGCTATTTATCAAAAGATGTTAGCGAAAGTGAATTTATATTAGCTTTAGAAAAAATTAATAAAAACGAAAGCTATTATAGCACAGGGATTCAACAATTAGTTTATCAAAGTTTTACTAAAAAAGCCAAATCAGAAAACCAGCTCCATCTAATTCCGTTAAGTAAGAGAGAAATAGAAGTAATCAAGCTTTTTGTTGATGGAGCAAGCTATAAAGAAATAGCAAAAAATTTATCAATAAGTATACGTACAGTCGAAACTCACAAAAAAAATATTCTCACAAAGCTCAATCTTAAAACTACGGTCGATTTGGTTAAATATGCAATTATCAATGGAATAATATCAATATAAAGGTCTTCGACCTATTTTAATGTGGCTTTCGCATTCTATTAATACTCTAATAATATGCAATTTAATAAAATGCAAATATCAAAAAACTTTTGTTAGACAATTTGTATTCCAAATTATAATTGTTGTAAATAACAAATCATAAAAAATATTTTTATAATTATTTTTATTAAAAACAAAAAATTATAATAATTTTGTTCTATATTTTTTGCATTATCTAAAAAAAAAAGAATTATGTCACAACAAAAAATTGTAATTAAGAATAAAAAAGCAAGTTATTTATATGAGCTTCTCGAAAGGTTTACTGCTGGAATAGAGCTATATGGAACTGAAATAAAATCAATTAGACTAGGTAAAGCAAGTTTGACCGACTCTTATTGTAAATTTATTAATAATGAACTTTGGGTTATAATGCATATTGCTGAATACTCCTTTGGTAGCCACTATAATCATGAGCCTAAACGAGAACGGAAATTATTATTAACAAAGCGAGAATTAAAAAAAATAGGCAAGAAAGTAAAAACAAGTGGTTTAACAGTAATACCAACTCGAATGTTTATAAACGAAAAAGGCTTTGCTAAATTAAATGTATCACTTGCAAAAGGTAAAAAAATGCATGACAAAAGAGAGAGTTTAAAGAAAAATGAGACTAAAAGAGAACTTGATAGAATGAAAAAAATAAGATAGTGGAACTCTAAAATTCCGAATTTAAAATTGTCAAAATCAGGTGTTCAGAACTCACAAAATTTAAAAAATTGGAAAAAACAATCGCAAGTATACAGAAATAAATATTTTTCAATAAGCACATATTCAGGATAATAAAAAAATCAAATTAACTTATGATTGTATGTGTAAATTCAAAAATAATGTTTTTTGTGAGTTCTGAAATTAGCTTAAGAATTTTATTAAATAATTGAACCATTGAAAGTATATTCTTCGCTTAAATCTCTCCAGTTTTTCTCATTTCTCTGAATTTTTTAAGAACATTTTCCATTGCAATTTCATCGGCAGATTTTACGTGCTCATATTCCTTTTTTCCGTTGGTTTTTGTAATTAATTGTTCTTTTATCCGATCTATCTTTTCGTTGGGTACAATATTGAATTGCGAAAGTGCTGTTCTGATGCACTCCATAAATTCGTTGATATAAGCAGCAATATTTAGTTTTTTATCTTCTACAACAACACTATAGGGCAAAAATAAACGAAAACTAAAATATTCGTCTCGTCCTGTCTTGCTTAATTGTACAAGCCTGCGTTTATCACTTTTCACCTCCGAATCTATTAGTATTTCCAATATTGTTGATTTTATTTTTGGAAATGTATATTTTGCCAGAATTTCATTTTCAATAATTTGACGAAGCAATTGATATAATTTAAGGTCTTCGACCTATTTATAGTTGCTTACGCATTAATATAAAAACAACTTAATCAAAGAGTTATGAATAAGTAAAGTCGAAAAACTTTTGTAACAGTACTTAATTGATACTCTCAAATGAAAATCGGGGCTTGTCGAATATTCAGTTATGTATACTTTTTTCATTTTTTTCGGCTTTTTATATGTATTATAACCTCATTCAAAATTTTCGCAATTTTCATGGTCTACAATATGTTGATATGTGCTTATTTTTCTTCATTTTGTTTTGTTACATAAGGCTCTTTACCAACAAAAACAATTGGAACTCTTATAATTTTGTCTAATTCGATTCTATGAGTGAGTAAAGTTTTATAATATTGTTTTCGTTCAATTTGTTCAAGAGCTTCGTCTATTTTATCATTTATTCGTTTTGTAAATTTTTCGGAAGTTTCATCTTCTCCTTTGTTATTAATCTGTTTTATTTCAATTATAATTCCGTTGTTTTTTATGTTGCGTGGAATTAAAACTATATCGTATCTTCCTTCTCCACTTTCTCTGTTTGAACTTATTATATAATCATCGCTTAAAATTGTAAGTAATCCAAGCGTATAAATATGAAAAAACTGTTCTTTGGGTATTTTTATTTCTTCTCCCTTGTTATCTCTAACAGGTGAAAAATCAAAATAACTTACCGTATCGTCAAGTATTTGTTTAAAACCTATTTCAAATTTTCGTAAATCATTGTTAATAAGACTTTTTGATGTTGAATTTAACAAGTCTTTACGAAAATTGATTTTATTTGAGAGCCATTTTATTATCATTTTCTTAAAAATTCCTTTGATTTCAAAATTTGGAATTTTAAGCTCATAAGTTTCTGTATCAACTTGCTTTACTTGTGTTAAATATCCACTATATGTTAGCAAAGTCCACAATAAATCTCTGTCGGTATCAAAGTCTGCAAAAACAAAATTTTCTTCAATATCTTTTATTATATTTTTTCCTGAAATCAGTTTTTGCAAATTGTTGTATGTTTTATCTATATCTGGTTGTAAAATCCTATCTCTTATTAATGTATCACTTCCAGTATTTACCCAATGTGGTTTAAAACCTTCTTTATTTTTCGCTACATAAGTAACTATTGACCAAGGATTATAAATTTGTTTAATGTCTCCAAATTTATATCCGTCATACCATTTAGCAACATCTTCAATTTTATTTTGTAATTGAAAATATGATAATAATTCTTCTGTTTCGTTTTTAGTAAATCCAAATTTATCGGCATGATAAGGTGAAGTTATTCCGTAAACTTCAAAATTATTCCATTCCGAAAAAATACTTTCTCGTCCTACACGCATTACTCCTGTCAAAAGTCCTTTTTTCAGGTTGTCATCGTTGTCTTTGTAAACATCGCCAAGGAAACCTTGCATAAAACTAATTACTTTTTGATAGTATGTTTTATTTTCTTTGTCTGCTGATTTTATTGGACTATTTGTATTATTAAATGCACTAATTATTGGTGCATCATATTCATCTACAAGTATTATTACTTTTTGTTTGAAATGTTTTTTTAGATATATACTTAACTTAAACAAACTTTCTTTCAATTCTATTTCGTCTGTTTTTTTGAGAATTATGTTTTTGAAAATATGTTTTTCGTGTATCTCTAATTTATCTGACTGTAACAAATAGTAATTTTTTTGATATAAATTACTAACTATACTTTTAAATTTATACAAACATTTATTCCAATCAGTCTCTTTTATACTTTTTAATGAAATATTTATTACAGGGTATTTATTTTGATGTTTTTTACAAAAATCAATTTCCTTTGATATTGCAAATTCCGAAAATAATTTTTCACTTTCTTTTTTTTGAATATCATAAAAATGGTCAATCATTGATAGATTCAATGTTTTACCAAATCGTTTAGGACGAGGCATTAACAAAGTATAGCTACTATCGTCCATAAAATCTTTAATGAGCATAGTTTTATCTACAAAATAGCCATTGTCTTCAATTATTGTTTTGAAATCGGAACTCCCTTTTTTTATTACTTTTCTTTTTTTCATTGTTTTATACATTTATTAGGTGTAAACCAATTCGTAATTTATAATTCGTCACTTCTTTAAGTACGCAGTAAGTACTGTTATAAAAGTATATTTATCCAATCAACTGTAATACATTCGTATACAAAAACGCGTAAGTCACATTAAATAGGTCGAAGACCTTAATACATGCTATCACTATTTATAAGTTGCATTGTATATTCATCAAGCCAACCACCTGAAGCTTTAATCCATTCTTTTTTTACTCCAGTAACCTCAAAACCACGACTTTTGAACAATTCAACACTAATTTTATTTTCAACAACAACATTACAATACAATTGATGCAAAAATAATAACTCAAAAGAATATTGAATCAGCACATCTAAAGCATTAGATGCATATGACTTACGCCTATTTTCTATATTATTTATAAGTACACCTACTCCTGCCCTATTATTAAAAGGATCAAATTCAAACAAATCTATTGCTCCAACAGTTTTATTTTTGTCGGGACTTAATTCACTGTTATCATCAATCATCAGTCGCAATTGTTTAGACTCAAATATATCTAAATGAGAATTTTCTAAATATTTATTTATAATATATTTAGAATAAGGGGTAAACGTATTACTAACTTGCCATATGGTTGTATTATTTTCCCACTTATATAATAAATCTATATCAGTAAACTCTACTGCTCTTAGTTTGACAACTTCATTTTCTAGGTATTGCATTTTTTTACATTTTAGTAAAATATTTATAGAACAAACTAATAGTTTCAATTCCTTTATAAAAATTAGCTAATGGATAGTTTTCGTTTGGAGAGTGTATTGCATCAGAATCAAGTCCAAAACCCATAAGTATTGTTTTAGTACCAAGAATTTTCTCAAAAGTAGAAATTATTGGTATACTTCCACCACTACGAAAAGGTAAAGGTTTTTTTCCAAATGATTCATCATATGCCATACTGGCTGCCTTATAAGCCTTTAAATCAATTGGCGAAACATATGCATTTCCGCCATGCAAATATTTGACTTTGACTTTTACCGATTTTGGAGCAATGCTTTTAAAATGTTTTTCAAACAGATTAGCAATTTTTATAGGCTCTTGGTTTGGTACAAGTCTCATTGATATTTTTGCAAATGCTTTAGATGGAATTATCGTTTTCGCTCCTTCACCAATGTATCCTCCCCAAATTCCATTAACATCTATCGATGGGCGTATTCCTACATGTTCGATTGTTGAGTAGGATTTTTCGCCAAATAATTCATCAACATCTATTGATTTTTTATATTCTTCGGAACTAAATGGAGCTTCTGCCATTTCTTTACGCTCTTCTATACTAAGTTCTAATACATCATCATAAAATCCGGGAATATTAATTCTATTGTCATCATCAAACAAATTAGAAATCATTTGTGATAATATATTTATTGGATTAGCAACAGCTCCTCCGTACAAGCCAGAATGTAGGTCTCTGTTTGGACCTGTTAGCTCGACTTCAACATACGAAAGTCCTCTTAATCCGGTTGTTATTGATGGAATATCATATGATATAAGACTTGTATCAGAAACTAAAATAATATCTGATTTTAATAAATCTTTATGCTTTTCGCAAAATTTGGGTAGGTTTGCCGAACCAACTTCTTCTTCACCTTCAATTAGAAATTTGATATTACATGCCAAACTATTATTTTTAATCAAAAATTCAAAAGCTTTTACATGCATAAATAACTGACCTTTATCATCATCGGCACCTCTTGCAAAAATTTTACCATCTCTAATTTCTGGTTCAAATGGAGGCGAATCCCATAAATCAATAGGATCTACTGGCATAACATCCATATGTCCGTAAACTAATACAGTAGGCAAACTTGAGTCAATAATTTTTTCGCCATATGTTACTGGGTTTCCATCTGTTTCGAGTACCCTAACATTATCGGCACCTGCTTTTATTAGCGATTCTTTTATAGCTTCAGCCATTTTATACATATCTTGTTTATGCTCAGGCTTTGAACTTATTGAAGGTATTCTAATCAATTCAAATAATTCTTCAATAAATCTATCTTTATTTTTCTCTATATATTGCTTTATATTTTCCATTTATTAATTATTAAATATTAATTATTCATTATTAAAAAAAAATTACTTCCATTCTCGTTTTTTATTTATTTCTTCTTTTTGGCGGAGAGCGGTTTCTAAATCAATATCAAATCGGTTAGCTATGGCACATATATATATAATTATATCAGCTAATTCATTGCTTACTGTTCCAAATTCAGAATTGTGGTCTATTTTTATTTTAGTTTCTTTTCGTACAGCTTTAAAAAGCTCTCCAATCTCCTCGCCCAACATCAAGCATTTTTGAAGTACTCCTTGTTCAGAAAAACCTCGCTCTAGTTCCATTTGCTTCACATAATTCTGAAAATCTGCTAATGTGGGTTGATTTTTTAATACTAAGTTAGATTTTTTCATACATTCATTGGTGTTTTTGGCTACACATTTAGTGTTGGACATTATTTTATTTTTTGACAGGATTTACAGGATTAACAGGATTGATTTTTATCCTGTTACGAAATACCTGATAAACAACACTGTCCAACTTAACGCGGATAATCGTATTTTTCATATACCACTTGACTCTTTTTTTTATTATTGATTATCAGTTAATTAAAAAGTAATAATATATTTGTGCTACCATTCAATTAGTGTGCGTCCATAAAGTCAGCAATTTTATAGGTCATGCCTAAAGGCATTT
>JAOZVK010000678.1 GCA_029938185.1 Bacteroidales bacterium
TAAAATCAATAATCAATGGAGAAGGATATGTTTTTAAAGAACCAGTAGTAGGAAATGAACGCCGAATGGATTTAGTAATTACACAAAACAAAAAAAGATATGTAGTAGAACTAAAGATTTGGAGAGGCGAAGAATATCACCAAAATGGACTGGAACAATTAAACAATTACCTTGATATTTATTCATTAAAAAAAGGATATATGCTTATCTTTAATTTTAATAAAAACAAAGTATTTAAAAACGAAATTATTAAATATAAAGATAAAGAGTTGTATGCGGTTTGGGCGTAAAATGGAAATTACGAATTATAAATTACGAATTACGAATTGGTTTACACCTAAATTATAAGTATTTTACAAAAAACAAATCGGATAGTTATTTTTTAATAGTTGTTTTTTTTAGATTAGTACTTCTCAATAGTTACTATTATCAGATATACAGTATATTAAAAAAACTTTTATCATTACTTTAATATCTTTACTTTTTGTATTTATCTATTATTCAGCCATTTCTGTTTTTGTGAAATAATTATATTTTACAAAAAGTGTTTTTATATTTAGGTAATTGTTTGAATATAAGCGAAAAGTAACTATTGAGAAGTCCATTATCCAAATATACCATAAAAAAAGCATCAAAAAGTAACTATTGAGAATTTACAACACATTAATCTATAAGAACCAAATAAAAAAATATAGACCAATTCATGTTATTTTGATAATAAAAGGAATTTTTGTAAACTAAAAAAAATAAATATAGAATATCGAATGTAAAAAATAAGATATTTCTATGATAACTAAAGTATTACTTTGAGTATTATTCTGTATAAAACGTTCTATATTCAATATTCTACATTTTATATTCGATATAAATCTTTCATTTTAATTTGCCATTGTTTTTGTTCAATTTGATGCTTTTTTTGAGTTCTGAATCAACTTGAAATATTTTTTGTTACTATCTACACAATTATGTAAGCAACATTAAGTAGTACTAAGTGCTTACTTATAAAGTTATTTTTTTTCATTTTCAATTTTTTTCAACATTTCTTCTTCAGTAATTATTTTATCTTTTGGGGTATCAGCATCAGTTTCATCTTTTTTATTTTCGTCCTCTTTAATGCTTTCAGTTTTTTCTGATGTATCTTTATTTTCAGTAGTTTGTTGTTTATCGTCTTCTTTATTCAATATTTTTTTTGCTTCATTATTTACCTTTTCCACTTTAGCATCCCATTCGGCATATCTTGCTTTTTCATTTTTTGCTTTTTCATCTTTAATAAAATCATCTGAATACAACTCAAGTTCGCTTGCAAAAAGCCATACTCTAAAAAATATTCGTAATAAAATAAATATCTGATTAAGTAGAAAAGTTAAAATAATACCTGTAATAGCAAGCATTCCAATATCATCTGATACTTTTATATATATATATGTTAATGCTATCGGTATAATCAATACCCATAGATATAATACATATACTCTAATAAAATTTGAAAATGTATATTTTAGCCCTTTCCAAAAAGCGTTAAAGATATTTATAGAATCGTTTAGAACTATATAAAATTTAGCATAATCACTTACTATTAAAAATATTACAAGAAAAAACAAGTATAAAACAACAGTTCCAAGCCACCAATATATTGATGTTAGTTCGGAGCTTGCGTTTAGTGATATTTGTTCATAAAATATACCTGAAGGAATAAATATTATTAGTGCAACAATAATGTGTATTACAAACATAAACATTGTTAAAAAAAGAAATCGCCAAAAATTATATCCACTACCCGTGAAAAAAGTTGTTATAGTGAATCTTTCTTTATTCAGTGTTCTTAAAATTCCACCATTAATAAAAATATTAAAAAGTATGTAAATTAGACCTACCCATTTTATTAGATTGGCTAATATTACGATATTGCTTTTAGAATTTTGAAAAAAATCTGTAAATACTGTAAAGCTAAATCCTTCTTTTATAGAATTTACTACCATAGAGTCACCAAATCCTGTTTGTAAAATTTTCATGAATGGAAGTGCCAGTAAAAGTGATAACAGCAAATTCATTACATAGATAAATAATAACATTCGAGGTGATTGCAAAGTTGATGTAAATCCGTTTTTATACGCTCTGGCTATATTCATTTTTTTAATTTTAAGGTCTTCGACCTATTTAACAATATTTATGTACGATACTTTTTTACCACTATTAATATGGCTACCTTCATAAGGTTGGACAGTCTTGTTTTTCAAATAGTTTTAATCATAGAATTAAAGTAAAGATTAGCAAAACTTTGCGTCAAACTTTGTGTAACTTTGCGGTTTAAAAGCATCTAACTTAAAACTGGTAGCCGAATAATTGAACCTTTTAAAGTATAATTCATAATTTATAACTCAAAATTTCTTTTTCTGTTAGTTTTGTTTCATCAACTATTTTGCTAATTGCTACTCCGTATTTGAGCATTGTTTTTGCGAGTTTTATATTTGCTTGTTTCTCTCGTTCTTGCGCTTGTTGTTCTCGTTCTTTTGCTTCTTGTTTTTCTTTTTGTGCTTGTTGTTCTCGTTCTTGTGCTTGTTTTTTTTCTTTGTCTGCTTTTTTAATTAATTTTTCACTACGTTTTTTTT
>JAOZVK010000679.1 GCA_029938185.1 Bacteroidales bacterium
ATATGTGCAACCACAAAAACAATATTCATAATAATGGAATACCTTGAAAACATAGAAGATTTAAACGAATATTATAAAGTCAATTCAAGACATCGACAAATTGATATTCAGAAGTTTTCTGATATTATATTTTCAGAGCCTTTGGATATTAAACCTGTTGTTTGGGGATTTTATAAAATTTCATTCATAACAAATTTTGATAACACACAACAAGTTCTAAATTTTGTTGAACCTGGACAAAAAAACTTAATTACTTCTGCAAAAAATCAAAAGGGTTATCAAATATTAATACATCCAGACATATTTAATGAATATTTGACAGAAAAAAGCATTATCAAATACAATTTCTTTTCATATCACACAGCACAGTTTTTGGCTTTATCAAAAAACGAACAATATACAGTAAATTTTTTAATGAAACAGGCTTGGTATGAATTTAATAAAAAAGATGATGATTTTTCAATTCCGATTATTTTATCATACATCAGTGCATTACTAAACTTGTCGGAAAGACTTTATTTCCAAAAGCATAAAATCCGTAAAACAATGTGTAACAAAGTTTCAAATAATTTTTTTAGACTTTTAAAAACCTATTATACAAATACAAAAAATAATGAAATAAAACAACCATCTTTACAGTTTTTTGCCGAAAAATTGAATGTTACACAAAATTACCTAAGCGATACAATACGACACCATACCGGAAAATCCGCACTATACATGATACACGATTATATAATTCAAGAAGCAAAAAAAATTCTTACTACGTCAAATAAACCAATTGCTCGAATTTCCGAAACCCTCGGATTTGAATATCCTAATTATTTTTCCCGACTTTTCAAAAAAAAGACCTCGTTTTCCCCCTCTGAATTTCGTAAATCAGTGAAAAGTATCTAAACACCCTTGATTTGTATCCGTTTTTATTTTATTTTTAAATTAATTTTGCACTGTCAATTTTGGCAAATACATTTAAAACTAATATTAAAAATGAATAACAAAATTCTAATAACAGGAGCTACCGGAAATATTGGTAAAGAAGTTGTTAAACTTTTAAAAGCGAAAAATGCAAATTTTGTTGCAGGAACAACAAAAGGAGAAGACATTGAAGGTGTTGAAACAGTAAAAGCTAATTTTTCGGATAACGAAAGTTTGAAAAAAGCAATGCAAGGAATTTCAACTTTATTTTTGCTATTGCCGAGCCATCCAGAAGTGATAAGTTGGGGCGAAAATGCAATCAATACAGCAAAAAAATGCGGAGTAAAACATATTGTAAGGTCGAGTGGAATGTTTGCAAATGCAAATTCAGATTTATTAATTGAAAAACTTCTTGGGATAACCGATAAATACCTCAAAGAAAGTGGTATAAATTATACAATTACTGGACCGTCTTCATTTATGCAAAATTTTAGCACTCAAATGGTAAATGATATTAAAAATGGTGTAACTTATCAAGCGGCTGGTGATGATAGAATAAGCTTTGTTGATACACGAGATATTGCAGCGGTTAATGTAGAAGTGTTGTTAAGCCCTGAAAAATATCTAAATCAAACATTGAAAATAACAGGCAGCGAAAGTTTAAACTACGAAGAAGCAATAAACCAGATGAATGAAATTCTTGGAAAAGAAACAAAATATGTTGCAATTCCAAACGAAGCTGCCGCAAAAACAATGGCTGATATGCACTTCCCACAATTTATAATTGATTTATTGATAAGTCTAAACAACAGCATCAAACAAGGGAATTTTGTTGAAACGACAAATACTGTCGAAAAAATTCTCGGACGCAAACCAATTACATTCAAACAATTTATAAACGACTATAAAAATGTTTGGATATAAAAAATAATAATTTAATCATTAACTTAATACCTTATATCCGTAAGACCTGACAGGTTTGAGCTAATTAACAGTCAGTTATTTCAAATTTATTTCACCTAAATGGGTGAAACCTGTCAGGTCTGATTGGCTGTAAACGTGCAATTTATAAAAAGACCTGCGGATTTAAGGTAATAACAATTAAAATTTCATTTTATGAAAAATTTATTAAAATTCAGTTTGTTGGCATTGATAATAATGTCATTATTTGTAACATCGTGCAAAAAAGATGATGATGATATTACAGAAAAGTAGATTTTGGCGAAGCTCCAGCTTTAACAGTAACAAATGGTGAAATCCAGGTAATAACTACTGATAAAGTCAGATATCATGTTCTTGTTGCATTTTCTTTTACCACTGTTATTGTAGAGACAGAAACAGGTGCAGTAGTTATAGATACAGGTATGAAATTTCATCTTTTACCTAACTTTGGAGCAGAAATAAAAGCGTATGCAGATGCTATAGGTAAAACGATTTCGGTAATAATAACTCATAATCATGCTGACCACTGGGGAAATATTGACCATTTTGCTTCATCTAAAATATATGCAGATGAGAATGTTGCAACAGAACTTGAAGCAGAAACCGAATTTACAAAGCTTTTTTCGGGCACTATTAATAAAATAAAAACATCTGAAACAATAGAAAGTTTAGTTTATAAAATAGGTAGCATATCAAATTCCAGAACTCACAAAAAGCGTCAAATTGAACAAAAACAATGGCAAATTAAAATG
>JAOZVK010000680.1 GCA_029938185.1 Bacteroidales bacterium
AGAATGCTAAACATTTTATTTTCAATATCTTTTAAGTTCGTAAAGTAGAATTACAAAAGTTTAACAAAAAATTTAAGTAGTTTAACAAAAGTTCTTCGACATTTACATTTTGTTAAATTGCGTATTGTTAGAGAGTTAAAAGAATGCGTAAGCAACTATAAATAGGTCGAAGACCTTAATTAAAAAATCGCCATGAAACTCCAAATTTAAACGAAAGTGAGTTCATAGGATATTGATATGCCATATAGTAATTATCATTTATCATTCCGGCGTTTACATGTTCAAATTTAATAAATAATAATGCACTTTTGAGACTTGCATTTGCAAAAACGTTTATTATTGGATAATTTCCAGTTTTTTCGTTATTTAATTGTCTAAACTGTCCAAGTGCCGGATTGTAACCCGATAAAAAATAATCACTTGTATAGTATACCTGATAGCCAAGTCTAACATTTAATACCTTTTTAAAAAAAGCATGTTCAAAATAGGCTGAATGGTAAACTGAAATCATCGGAATACTTATAACAGAATCAATTGACGATTTTTGAAATATTATTTCATTGATTAAATGAAATTTACGAAAATGAAAATCTTTTTTTAGCGAAGCCGAAATAATATTTACAGAATTTTGATACTGAGTAATTGAATCGGTCGGAAAATATATATGTTTATCCAATTGTTTGTAAGCAACTTTTAGATTTAAATATCTATATGGTAATTTTATATTAAAAAATAATGACATTGTATTTGACCTGTCAAAATTATTATTCCATATATAATTATTTGAAATATAATTTGTTTCAAAAATACCTGATGTTTTTGATATATAATTGGCATTTAAACTTATAAATAAAGAGTCATATATTTTTTGAATACTTCCATTAAAGTAAGTATCGCCTTGCCTATGTCCTTGTAAACCAATCTTAGCACTTGCTCTAAATTTCCATTTTTTACCATTGTTTATTAAATCAAATTTTGCAAAAGTATTTGAATAATAGTCATCATCATTCAAACGAATATATTCTTTGAAATAATATGTTTTGATTAATTCATTAATTGCTCCTGCATTTACACTTATTTTATATTTTTTGAAAGGTGTAAATTTTAGCTGTACAGTATTTTCATAAATTCTAAAATAGCTCGAATCCGATGATTGAGATGAATCAATATGTACGTGTTTATAAAAGCCAGAATCGGGTTCGTTGTCGCTGTATGTTCTATAGTTTTTTTTCCAACTGAAAGTATGGTTTATTGTAACTTTAGGAATGATTATTTTTTTACTTAATGTATCATTTATTTTTATTTTAACCTTTTTTCCAAACATTAACGAGTGGTTCAAAAAAACAGTTCTATCATAGTATATTGATTTGGCATCATTTAAATTTGTTGCTATATAATCTGTTGCTGTATTTATAGAATCAACACCACCGTTTTCGTTAAGTTTGAATTTATTGAATGTAATTGCGCCAAACACTGAATATCTATATCCTTTATAATTAGTAAAAAAAGAAAAACGAGCGTCCCTTGTTTTTGATTTGGGAAACTCACCTTGCGATGATAATATACGATAATCAATTCCAGCATTAAAAGCTTCAGTTATATTTTGAGTATGTTTAGCTCCTAATTGTATTTCGCTTCGTCTGTTTGTACTTGTCGTATAATATAACTCAGTATATGGACTGCTTGTTTTATAATATTTTATTTTTTTTGGTGTATATAGATATTGTTCAAAAACTCTCGAAAACATAAACTTACTTTCAAAACTTACATTATTATCTAAATAAATATTTGAAACACTGGCATGTCCCATATTTCCTAAATATTTATTGGAAATACTTTTCTGCTCAATAGGGTTATATATATGAAAGTTATTTTGAAAAGTATCAATTTCAATATCTATTACATCATAATTCTCGCTTAACATCCAAGTTTTTAAAATTATTTTTGTTGAGTCAGGAGGAATTTCTTTACTGTACATAAAGCTGGTATTGTATAAAATCAATAATACAATAATTAATGACTTCGACCTATTTAATGATACTTTCGCTTTATTTATAATTAGCTGAATTTCAAAAAGTAAGATATATACAAAATATGTTAAAAAAAAATTATGGGTGTTTATTATTCTCATGTACTTAAAATTAAGGTCTTCGACATATTTAATGACGCTTTCGCTTGATGTATAATTAGCTGTAATTCAGAAATAAATTCTAAAAAAAATAGGTGTAAACCAATTCGCAATTTCCAAAACCAACAAATCTATACAAGATAACGTCAAATTCAAAAATTCATTTTATTTTTTTAATATTTTGTAGGCTTTTTTTCTATTAAATATTGTTTATACTTGATATACAATAAACTTGAATTTCAAAAATAAGTTTTAAAAAAAAAATTAGGTTAAAAAATTTTGTAAGTACTATTATAAAAGTTTTTCGATATTTACTTATTCATAACTTACTGATTAAATTGCATTTGTATTAATGCGTAAGCAATAAGTAATTAACAATGAATAATGGACAATTAACAATTTTGCTTACGCCAAAATTACAATAAGTTACAATTTTACAAAGTGTCGATTTTATACGATGACCTACTTATTAAATAGGTC
>JAOZVK010000221.1 GCA_029938185.1 Bacteroidales bacterium
AAAGAATAAAATTAGAACTAATAATATTTTGTAAATTATTAGTTTTTATAAGCCAAGTTTACACCTAAATATAAGTATCTTACAAAAAGAAATCGGAAAGATATTTTTTAACGATTCATTAATGAAAATTGTTGACTCTTCGAGCCTTTTAATATTGCTTACGCCTAAATAGGGTTACTAATATTGATTATCAGATAATTAAAAAGTAAAAATAAATTTGTACGATATACACAATTAGACTAACAAGTTTAACTAACACAGACAGATATTGTTTTCTTAAAAAAAAGAAACCAATATTTGCAGTTAATTAAAATGGATTTATCTTTGCACCGAAAAACGATTATGGTCAGTTTGATTGTAAGTGAAAATTATTTGAAATGAAAATTGATAGCACAAAAAATAAGATATTACAAGTAGCATCTAAATTATTCAGTCGTTACGGATTTTATAAAACTTCAATGGATGAGATAGCGAGAATTGCACGACGTGCAAAAGGCTCATTATATTATCATTTCAAAAGTAAAGAAGAATTATTTACAGAGGTTGTAGCAACCGAAATTAATAATTTAAAATCACAATTATCAGATATTGTTAATAATAACAATTTATCTGCAAACATAAAAATTAAAGATTATCTGATTAAAAGAATGGAGATTTTAAATACAGCTTCAAATTATCACGAAACAATAAAAGCTGATTTTTTCGAGCATTTTGAGTTCATTGATAATTTAAGAACCAATTTAGATACTTGGGAAAAAAAACAAATTAAAAACATAATACAACAGGGAATAACCGAAAATATTTTTGAAAATCAGAACAACAATATGGAAGTTTTACTTGATGTATTTATTATGGTATTAAAAGGATTGGAAATTCCATTCTTTTTACAAAATAAATACGAAAAATATTCTCCGCATTTCGATGATTTATCAAAAATTTTAATCAAGGGACTGAGCAAGTAGTTTTTCACTCAAAAACTCACTATAAATTAGAATAAATATATATCAATAAAATAAAATGGAAAGTATATCAGAAATAACACAAGATTTAATTGAAGAGTTATATGCAAAAATATCAGATGAAGAAGTAGATGAAATACTTGAAAGCATATCAACAAAAACACCGATTGAAGAGTTTAAAAATATGGACAGCTCAATAAAAAAATTATATGAGCGTTTAGATTTTTCAAAAAAAACATTAGAAGAAAGAAAAAATAGCCTGCGGAATATATGTTCAAGAATTAATTGAACAAGTTCAAATAGGTAATCTAAAATTAAAATGATGAAAACATTTTCAGGACAATTATTAAAACTTTTAGGTTGGAAAATAACAGGGCAATTTCCGGATATTAAAAAGGCAATCCTTATATTTGCACCTCATAAGTAATTAACAATGAATAATGGACAATTAACAATTTTGTTTACGCCAGAATTACAATAAGTTACAACTTTACAAAGTGTCGATTTTATACAATGACCTACTGTAACAAGACGTAAGTTTCTTTAGTATTATTTAGACAGGATTAACAGGATTTACATGTTTAAAATCCTGTTAATCATGTAAATCCTGTCAAATTATTACATTTGTAAACTTAAGCAATTTATGTCTTAATACACTACTTACAAGTTATTTTGATGCTCTTTATGGAAAACTTTATATTAATGAAATAGGAATAAATCATAAATTTATTTCAAAGAAAGAACTTTTTGTATTTACTGGAACTTTTATCATGACAAAATTTGGCTCAATACCAGTAGATACTACGAACGGGCGAACTATTATTTTGAGTATTGCAAACCGCTTAAAAAAAAGTAAAGAACTACACATTGTAATTTCGCCAGATGGACAAATGGCAAAAAACACAAAATGGAAAAAAGGTTTTTATTATATGGCTAACAGAGCAAGTGTCCCTATTACAGTTGGTTACATGGATTTTAAGAAAAAAGAAGTAGGAATAAAAGGTGTAATTCATGATACTTCAAATATAAACGCTGTTATGCAACAAATAAATGAAATGTATAAAAATGTATCGGGCAGACATCCAGATAATTTTGTTCTTGAAATATTGAGATAAATTTTTTTGTTAACAAACTGACTGTAAAACAATATTAGTTCAAATGAATTAAACTTTAAATACAATGAAAAAAATTTGCAAAAGCAATAGTAAAACTAAAATGGTTGATAATAAGGTCTTCGACCTACTTATAGTTGCTTACGCATTAGTACAAAAACAACTTAATCATAGAGTTGTGAAATAAGTAAATGCCGAAAAACTTTTGTATGACTACTTAAATACGACAAAAACCTTTCTGATGATGAATTTACAGTAAGAAAATTGAAACAATAATTAAATGGTGCAATAGTGTGCAATACATTGAACCATTGAATAATTGAACCATTAAATAACTAAAACATGAAACAATCAATATCATTAGTATTATCAGGCGGAGCCGCAAGAGGCTTGGCACATATCGGAGTTATTGAGGAACTTGAAAAGCAAGGGTTTGAAATAAAATCTATTGCTGGAACTTCAATGGGAGCATTTATCGGAGCAATGTATGTGATGGGGAAAATGGAAGACTATAAAGAATGGATTATAAAATTAGATAAAATAGATGTGTTCAATCTTATTGACTTTACTCTTAGTTCACAAGGCTTGATAAAAGGAGACCGGGTTTTTAATAAAATGAAAACATTTTTTCCTGACAAAAATATTGAAGATTTAGAAATACCTTATGTAGCCGTTGCCGCTGACATTACAAATATGAAAGAAATAGTTTTTGACAGTGGAAGTATATACAATGCAGTAAGAGCATCAGTTTCAATACCAACAGTATTTACGCCTGTTAAAAAAAATAATTCAATTTTGCTTGACGGCGGTATTGTCAATCCGATACCGCTAAATCGTGTGAAACGAAGCAAAAAAGACACATTAATAGCTTCTTATGTAAATGCAAATATCCCTTATGATAAATTAAAACCGTCAAAAAAAGTAGCGAAAATAAAGAATACAGTTTACAATCGAAGAATTGCTGAATTTAAAAAGAAAATTAATGACATCATGCCGAAAAACAGTAAAGAGAAGTTAAATTATTTCACTTTACTAAATAAATCTACAAGTTTGCTTATACACAGATTATCTATTATGAATATCGAAAAATACAAACCTAATATTCTGATAAATATTTCGCAACATTCAGCTGGAACATTTGATTTTTTCAAAGCCGAAGAGTTAATTGAAGCAGGCAGATTGTCAGCAAAGAAAGCTATTGAAAATTACGATAAAATGATGATTGATAAGCAAAAACAACAACTATCTTTAATTAAAGCAGTAAAATGAATATTTTAAAAAAAATAAACTTACTGATAGCAGGCAGTCCAAATGATTTTGCATTACAACATCGGATATTTACAACTTCATGTTTCTGGATTTCAATAATAAGCGTATTATTTGCTGTTTTTTCGATTATTGAAAATAAAGCTATCCAAATTATAGTCTCAATTTTTGGGATAGCAAGTTTTTTGTCAATATATTATTTTTCTCGTAAAAAACATAAATATAACAAATGGCTTTTTATGTTCATTATGCTATTCTATGTTTCAGTCAATTGGTTTTTCTTTACTGGGCTAAATAAGTAATTAACAATGAACAATGGATAATTAACAATTTTGCTTACGCTTGATAAACAGCATAATAAAAAAACAAAAGTGTTGTTTTTATATATCGACCTACTTATATAAATCTTGCTGCAGACCGTGAACCGATAATCTGAGGAACCGGATGCGGTAGTCCTGCACGTCCGGAACTGCGAGGGGGCTGGCGAAGTAATTCGCTGTCCTATCTCATGTGCGTAGTTAAAAATAAAAAACATGAACATTAAAACAATACTAAAACCTTTAAAAAAACATATTTCAGAAATTAAAAAATGGCTAATTGAAGAACGTAATAATACAGGAAATAGTTTTTATTGCAATTGGAATGTTATAGAAAATGCAATACAAGACAAAAGAATAATTGTTTTAACCATTGATGATTTTGCAATAGGTTTTATAACATACAGAATTGACGAATTAATTGCAAACATTGACATTGCTGAAATAAATCCAGATTACAGAAAAAAAGGATATGGAAGAAAAATGATAAATAACTGTTTAAATCATTTTAAAAAACAAGGCGTATTAGTAACCGAGTTATATTGCGAACCCAAATCTTCTGAAAAAATATGGAAAAAATTAGATTTCATAAATTTTCCTGCATTTCCACATGATAATAACAAAATTAATATGTTCCGACCTCTTGTGAAAAGATTAGAAATCAATACAGAAGTTAATGAAACAGATGAAGTCGTTGAACTGTGGAATGAAGAACCTCATATAGCAGAAATGATAAATCCAAAATGGACTTGGAAAATAAATTCATCAAATCTTGAAAGACCAATAATTCAACCCGCTTTTCAAGATTGGCAAGTTCGTTGGCGAAAAGGAAATATTATAAAAGAAACAGATAAGGTAAAACGTTTTTTTTCAAAAGAAAACAAATATGGACATTTTGTGATAATTAAAATATTAAAAAACTATAAAGAAAATTGACAATTAAAACAAAATGATTATTTTTGCATTTTACTACAAATTTCGTAGAATTATACTTTTTCATTATGCCAAAAGATACATTTTTTAGTTTTGATAAATATTTGCAAAAAATTCGTTCAAAAGGACGATATTGTATTACTCTGTCAGAACTACAAAAAAACAGTAAATTATCGTATAAAGCTATACAGCAACCTATATACAGAGCTAAAAACAATAAAAAAATTAGTCAAATAAGACAAGGTTTTTATGCAATAATACCACCTGAATATTCAATTTCGGGAGTATTACCAGTATATCTTTATATAAACGACTTGATGCTTTATTTAAAACGTGATTACTATCTTGGATTATTTTCATCTGCAATTTTACACGGAGCCGGACACCAACAAGCCATGAATACTCAATTAGTAATTGAAAAACCAACTTTAAGAAATATTAAAAACCACAAATTAGAAATAGATTTTTTTACTAAAAATAAGTGGTATGAAAACGATATAATTAAAAAAAAAACAGATGCAGGATACATAAGTGTTTCTACACCGGAATTGACTGCACTTGATTTAATTTATTATCACAAAAGAATTGGCGGAATAAACAGAACATTACCTATTTTGGAAGATTTATGTGAAGAAATAAATTCCATAAAATTGGTTGAAACAGCTCAAAGATTTAAAAATAAAACAACAATACAACGCCTTGGTTTCCTATTTGATGAGATTTTAGATGAAAAGGAATTTGCAAAATTATTATATAAATTAATAGAAAATATACCGACAAATAAAATACTGTTATCATCTATTAGTTCAGATGACGGGAAAATAAATAAAAAATGGAATATTATAATTAACACAGATACAAACTTTTAATGATACCGAAAAGATACATTGAAGAATGGAAAGAATTTGCACCTTGGCATACAGATGCACAAATTGAACAAGATTTAATAATAGAAAGAGTGTTAATTGCAATATTTTCAGATGATTTTTTACGAAACAAATTAGCTTTTAGTGTTGTGGTTTGAAACATGTCACATATTCTTACTTATACATTGTATGTTGTTTTAAATTGCATGAAAATCAATAACATAACCGCCTACTGTCGGCGTGGCATTGAAGCCACACCGACAGTTTTAAACAGGCAATATGTAACAAACCAGTACACTTTTTGGAAGAAAGAGAAAATAGTATTTTTATAATAGACCAAGAATTACAAAGCATAAATAAATATTACTCTCCTGAACAAAAAGAAGAAGATAAATTTTCAGACGAAGAGCTTTCTAAAATAAACACAATACTTAACCAAATATTAGATGAAGTAAAACTACTTCAAACCGGGCAAGAAGTAATATTTAACGAAATTGATGAATTAAGAGATTATCTGGTTTTAGGAAAAAAAACAACAAGGCAATTAATTTATGGTAAATTTAAAAGATATTTCAGCAACAAAGGGTATTGAAATGACCACTATTGAACCAATATTCAAAAAAATAATTGAAGGAATAACAAATTTAGGAACAGAAATAATTTCAAATATATAATAAATCATGAAATACAACATTACAATAACAAATGACAGCACGCCGCAGGCAAAAAGTTTGCTGATGATGCTGAGAACTTTTGCAATGGACTATGACTTTTTGCAAATAGAAAAGGAAGACGAAAACATTTTATCCGAAGATTTAAAACAAGAATTAGATTTTCGATACGAACATTTTTTAAATCATGCCAATGAATACAAAGACTGGGATACGATAAAACACAAATACGTTAAGCAATGAGAATAAAAATATCCCCATTTGCAGAAACGGATTTTGATATAGCTGTAGAATGGTATAATTCAAAACGTGATGTTCTCGGCAATGAGTTTGCATACGAAGTATCGAGAATGTTTGAACGGATAAAGTCTAATCCGCTACAATTCCCCAAAGAATATGGAAAAATGCGAAAAGCCGTTATCAAAAGATTTCCATATAGTGTTTTTTTTGTTGTAAAAGAGGATATTGCATTTGTTCTCGGAATTTTCAGTGCAAGTCGTAATCCGAATATAATGAAAAACAGATACCGAAATGACAGATAGAACATAATACGCATATCATTTGCTTGGTTGTCAGTGGTTTTGTGATGTTTTTCAGGTGTGCTTCGCACACTGAAAAACACCACAAAAGCACCGCCACCAAAGCAGTTACCGATATGCGTAACTGCAAAAAACGCTAAACAGAAACGAGAGAGAAAAAAGAAAAACAAAAAAATGAAAGATAAAAAACTTCGTTTTCTTATCTTTGTATTTTAATCAATAAAATATGTCATTATTCCAAAAATCAGTAACAAACAAATATCTCAAAAACCTTGATACCAAAAAAGTAGATAAGGCTTTTGAAAACTTTCAAAAATTCTACGGTGATAAATTGAGATTGGCAAATATAATGCAACTCAAAGAAGAAAATTACCAAGAAGGATTTTTGCGTGAAATTTTTGTGGAAACTTTGGGATATATCATAAATCCAGATGAAAATTTTAATCTGACAACAGAGTTTCAAAACCAAAAAGACGCAAGAAAAGCAGATGGTGCAATTCTGAAAGACGGAAAAGCAATTGGCGTAATTGAACTAAAATCAACAAAAACAAAAAAACTTGAAAGCATAAAAGAGCAGGCGTTTGGATATAAAAACAATCAGCCCGATTGTAAATAAGTAATTAACAATGAACAATGGACAATGAACAATGAACAATTTTGCTTACGCCTGATAAACAACACAATATAAAAAACAAAAGTGTCGTTTTTATATATCGACCTACTTATGTGATAACTTCAAACTTTCAAAGTCTGCGGTTTTACGTGGATAATGCGACCGAATACGAAGAATTTAATTTGTTCCAATTAAACAAAGAGCAATTTAAACTTTTGTATCTTCTGTTGAGCCAAGAGAGTATTTTTAGTGGACTACCCGAAAAACTAAAACAAGAAACAAAATTTCACGAAAATGAAATTTCTACTCAACTTTATGCAGATTACAAGCATTTTAAAGACAAAATATTTGAAAATCTTGTAAAAAACAATCCGCAATACGATAAATTAACGCTTTTCAAAAAAACACAGAAACTTTTAGACCGATTTCTATTTGTGTTTTTTGCCGAAGATAGCGGATTAATTCCGCCCAATGCAGTAAGTAAGATTGTAGAACAATGGAAAGATTTAAAAGAGTTAGATGAATACAAACCGCTTTACAGTCGTTTTCAAAAATTATTTTCGCATCTTGATAAAGGACATTCTTACAAAAAGTGGGGCGAAATTCCTGCATACAACGGTGGATTGTTCCGAAACGATGAGATATTAGATAGTTCCAACGTAAAAATTGATGATGAAATACTTGAAAAAGACAGCCTAAAATTATCAAAATATGATTTCAACACGGAAGTGGACGTAAATATTTGGGGACATATCTTTGAACATTCACTAAACGAAATTGAAGAAATTACAGCCGAATTACACGGCGAAAAAATAGATAAAAAGAAAAGTAAACGAAAAAAAGACGGTGTTTTTTACACACCTAAATACATTACAAAATACATAGTTGAAAACACAGTTGGCACGCTTTGTAACGAGAAAAAAGCAAAATTACAGATAAATAACTTGCTAATTGATGAAAATTACCGCAAAAAAGACGGCAAAATCAACGAAAAAGGCAAAAAACTGTTTAAAACTCTGCATACATATAAAGATTGGTTGATTACTTTAAAAATTCTTGACCCAGCTTGTGGAAGTGGTGCGTTTTTAAATCAAACTCTTACTTTTTTGATTACCGAACACAAACAAGCCGATGATTTACTTGCAGAATTAACAGGCGATGGTATCAGAATGTTTGATACCGACAAAGCAATTCTTGAAAATAATATTTTTGGCGTAGATATTAACGAAGAAAGTGTTGAAATTGCAAAACTTTCACTTTGGCTGAGAACAGCACAAAAAGGCAGAAAATTATCCGATTTATCAGGAAATATAAAATGCGGAAACTCACTAATTGACGACACCGAAGTTGCAGGCAAAAAAGCTTTTGACTGGAATGTTGAATTTAAAGAAATTATGGATAATGGTGGCTTTGACGTAGTTATTGGTAATTCGCCATATGTTCAAAGTATTTTAAATGACATTGAAAAAAAATTCTTTTCTGAAAATTATCCAACTAATTCTGGAAAAACCGATTTATACAGATTGTTTATTCAGAAAGGTATAGATATTCTTAAAAAAAGAGCAAAATTTGCATTTTAGTTTAATTATCTAATTTTAAGGCATAAATATAGTTTCATA
>JAOZVK010000681.1 GCA_029938185.1 Bacteroidales bacterium
CCAAATATAAATAAACCATAAAAAAAGCATCAAAAAGTAACTATTGAGAACTTACAAGTATCATTACAAAAGTTTTCATTCATTTTGTGTAAATCATGTTTTTTGAAATACAGTAAATTATGCATCTTAACATTAGCATAAATAGTGTCGAAGACTTTAATTAATGAAAAAAGGCTCGAAGAGTCTAATTTAATAAACTTTAAAACTTTAATAATATATATTATGTCGAAAATAAAGGACATATCAATACTAATAATATTTATAATAGTTTCTTTTCTGTTATCATGTGACGAATATTCAAAAAGAAATAGTATAAATGAAGGTGTAATTGTATATCATATAACATATTTAGATGATGAAAAAGATAACCCTTTGATAACTCTTTTACCTACAAAAATGGTAGTCAAGTTTAAAAATAATAACACAGCAAGTATTATTGAAGGTTTTTTTGGAACATTCAAGATTGTTTTTGTTTCTAACTTAGAAAAAGGAACTAATATGTCAATATTCAGAATAATGGATAAAAAATATATATACAGTTCTGATACATCTTCGCCAGCAATAGGTTATAAAAAAATGAAAAAAACAAATATAAAAAATATAGAAGGAACAAAAAAAATAGCAGGTTATTCTTGCAAAAAAGCTGAAATTACATATAGTGACAACTCAAAATCATATGTTTATTATACTGATAGAATAGGTATAGAACAACCTAATAATAACAATCCATATAAACATATAAACGGTGTTCTAATGGAATTTAAGGTTAATATGGTTGGCGTAAACATGAAATTTAAGGCAAAAAAAATAAGTACAGCAAAAATAGATAATAGTATATTCGATATACCAAAAGATTATAAGGTTATGACAAAAACTGATATAGAAAAAACAATTTCTGGTTTTATAAACTCAGCTAAGTAAGTTTTTGGCTATCATGTAAAATTGTAAAACTTTGTTTTTCAGGTGATTTTGTCGTATAATAAAAATAAAGCTTTACGAAACTTTACGTTAAACTTTGTGCAACTTTGCGGTTAAAAAGCGTCCAACTTAAAACTGGTAGTGTATTAAGGGCAAGTTTCATTTTTAATGTTTTTTAGCTAACAGTTTTAAAAAACAGAAAAAATTATAAATATACGAGAGTTAAATACCTTTAGATTAATTGTGAATGAGCAATTAGAGACTTATAGGTAGCCTGGGGTGGGCTTATAAAAATACAAGCAAAAATAGCTTATTTAAGTTTTTCATTAGTTCCTTAAATGTTTTTTTATTTCATTAGTAAGTTTTTTCGCCCTTAAAGGGCATAAGCATTAACATGGGGTAACGCCCTATGTGTAAATGCATTCGTAAGCAAAAACGCCCTGAAGAGGGCAAAAGCAAGACAATAAAAAAAAGAATAAAATTAGAACTAATAATATTGTTGTAATTTATTAATTTTTATAAGCCCAGGTGTAAACCAATTCGTAATTCGTAATTCGTAATTCGTAATTCATAATTTATAACTCGTCATTTCCTAAGCAACATTAAATAGGTCAAAGACCTTACTAATTTTATATAATTTACAAAAATGAAACTGTATACTAAAAATATTAAAAAAAAATATGGGAAAAGAATGGTCGTCAAAGGAGTTTCAATAAAAGTTGAACAGGGCGAAATTGTGGGACTATTAGGTCCAAATGGAGCAGGAAAAACAACTTCATTTTATATGATTGTTGGTCTAATTACACCCAACGAAGGTCATGTTTTTCTTGATGATATAAATATTACAAAACTACCTGTTTTCAAAAGAGCTCAAAAAGGAATAGGATACTTGGCTCAAGAATCATCTGTATTTAGAAGACTAAGTATAGAAGATAATATTAAAGCAGTATTAGAAATGACAAATTTTACTAAAAAAGAACAAAAAGACAGATTAGAATCTGTAATAAATGAATTTGGCTTACAAAAAATAAGAAAAAGTCTAGGCATACAATTATCAGGAGGAGAACGAAGAAGAACAGAAATAGCAAGAGCATTAGCTATAAATCCTAAGTTTATTTTATTAGACGAACCTTTTGCAGGAGTAGACCCTATTGCAGTTGAAGATATACAAAACATTGTGGCAAAATTAAAACGCAAGAATATTGGTATACTTATTACCGATCATAATGTACATGAAACATTATCAATTACTGACAGAGCGTACTTATTATATGAAGGTCGAATTCTTGAATCAGGAACAGCATATGATTTGGCGGCAAACCCAGAAGTTAGAGAAAAATATCTTGGTGCAAATTTTGAACTTCGTATATAAATTTACCAAACTGCTATATAGTTGAATCACAGTGATTATGCGATTTGTAGTCATTGTTTTGCACTTCATATAGCATTGTTTTTTCCAATTTTATATACGTTTACTGTCGGCGTGGCTTGAAGCCACACCGCCAGTATTAAATAGACGACATGTAACAGACCAGTACAGTTTTTTTGCAGTATATAAAATATTATAGAAAAAATGTATAAGTAATTAACAATGAATAATGGACAATTAACAATTTTGCTTACACCAGGATTACAGTAAGTTACAACTTTACAAAGTGTCGATTTTATACAATGACCTACTTAT
>JAOZVK010000682.1 GCA_029938185.1 Bacteroidales bacterium
CTGTTAATCCTGTCTAAATAATACTAAAGAAACTTACGTCTTGTTACACTAGTTATCCACCAATGGTAATAGATGGGTATAATTATTATAGATAAAAAAAACGGCTTCCCACCAAAGCTTAAACATTTGCAATATCGTGCCACGATAATATACTTAAATCATTTATTCAAGTTCTTTTTGATAAAGTTAAGCATTTCTTTGACTGCTTTATGGGGAACATCTGAAATATAACTTTCCTCCACATTATTCTCTGTTTTATTATGAAAATGTTTAGGAAATGTTAAAATGTTTTTCCATTTCAGATGAGGTGCATTATCGTGTCTGTATATAGTCCCATCAATATTTCTTCGCTCCCAGTGGTAACTATATCTATTAAAAAGTTTTAAGGAAAACCAAATATCCAGATAACTATTGTCAATTATAGAAACTCTTAATTGATTACTATGTACCACTTCAACACCTGTAACTATTCCAGTATAGTTATTTTGTACTAAACTACGTATTTCTATGATATTTACCATTATGATAACTTTTTTATGAATTTCTCATATAACTCATGTTCATAGGATAATCTATCGAATTTTTGGTAATCTGTAAAGCTTGTTTCTTCTTCAATTTGTCCGGTTTCATATAGTTTTTCAAATTCAAAAACGGTATCAACTTTATATTTTTTTTGCAAAGAATATAGCTCCAATTTTACATCTTTTAATTTACTCCAAATAAATAGAAGTAAACTTTGCCTTAGCAATTCATCCTGATTAATTCCTATTTCAGACGAAATTTCTTTAATATTAACATCTACTGCTATCATAATTATTTTTTTGTTGATTATTTTTATAATAATATATTTGTAAAAAACAAAAACTCATGTAAATATATAAAATATTTTTTATAATTCTACTTTACGAACTTAAATAATTCTAAAAATAAGAGGTTTAGCATTCAATTTATTTTAGTTCAAAAAAATAGTTAGTATTTTTAATCCCTATTTCTCAAGTTTTTTGCCCTGAATAGGCATAAGCATTAATATGGAGCAATGCCCTGTGTATAAATGCATTCATTAGCAAGAACGCCCTGAATGGGCATAAGCAATTAAATACATTATACTAAATATTTGAAATACTAATAAAAAGATTTAATAGTTTAATTATCAACCAGTTTTAAGTTCGTAAAGTAGAAATAATTGGACTAATAAAATATTTAAAAAAACAAAACCGATGATAGTATATACCATCGGTTGAGAATAATGTAATTAAGTAGTTTTACAAATGTTTTTCGGCATTTATTTTTGTGCAATTAACTACATAACAGTGGTTTATCAAAATGCGTACCACATTAAATAGGTCAAAGACCTTAATTAGTGTGCGTCCATAAAGTCAGCAATTTTATATGTCATGCCTAAAGGTATTTCTGTAATTGGCTTGTTATCAGCCCACGATTACCATCGTGGGTAGCAATAGGTCATCGCTTTGCGATTTTATCGACTTTATAGATGGACACGAATTATAAATTACGAATTATAAATTACGAATTACGAAATTGTTTACACCTAAATATAAGTATCTTACAAACAACAAATCGGAAGGTTATTTTTTAACGATTCCTTGATTAAAGCCATTCTTCAATTTTCAATAAAACAGAATCTGAATGTTTAACCCAGTTAAAGTGGTCTAATATAACTGTTTGATTAATATCATATTTTAGCTGAATATGTGTAACAGATGCTTTTTTCAATTTTTGACAAAGATTTTCAACTGCTCTGAAAGGTGCTAATTTGTCTTTGATAAATGATATTGCAAGAACAGGAATCTCTAAGTTTGATAGACTATCTTCAAAATTCTTAATATTTTTTGAAAGTTTATACGTACCTGTCAAACTATTATATGACCAGTCTGATATTAATCGTTTGGCTTCGGTTCCAGCAAAACCAATTTTTCGACCTGGAAAATAACCTATTATTTTAGAAATAATTTTAGCCGATTGTGTTCCAACTAAAATACCAATATTCTTTGGGAAATCCCAACCTTTAAAATAGACGGAGCAAGAAGCAATTAGTATTATACCATGCACTTTGTTTGGATTAATGCTTGCATACAATGTGCTTAATTGTCCACCCAAACTATGTCCTACCAAAAATAGGGGATTATTAGGAAGTATATTTTTTACTTTATTTATAATTGATGGCCAGTCATAAGTAATCATTTCGTGATAACCAAAATTAGTATTTTTTGACACTCTTATAGAATTATTACCATTTCCACGTAGGTCGGTAGTTACTGCAATCCATCCTTTTTTTTGAACTTCTACTGCCAAGGGTTCATAATATTTTGAATAAACTCCCATTGCAGGCATAATAATTAAAACAGGTAAAGAAGCATTATTGTTATGTTTGAAAATTGTAATTTTAGAGTGGACATTATCATCTGTAACAATTTGCAGTATTTCGGTATTTTCATTCATATATTTTAAAATATTTAAGTATTGTTACAAAATTTCTCGACCTGTGCAATCAAAAGTCCGATAAGACGAACTATTGTAAACTCACAAGGTGGGCTTATAAAAACTAATAATTTACAAAATATTATTAGTTCTAATTTTAT
>JAOZVK010000683.1 GCA_029938185.1 Bacteroidales bacterium
TTCGTGCTTCGCACTCAAAAAACACTACAAAACCACCGCCACCAGCACATTCACGATATGTTCCACTGCAAAAAAAATAACAATAAAACCAAAACGATGAAAAATTTATATCTTTGCAAAAAATAAAATAGTAAAAAATGATAGCAGTAAAACCAAAAATAAATAAAAATAAATACGGACAATATTTTACGCCTGAATTAATTGCAAACTTCATGATTGAATTAGCAGATATTGAGAAAAATAGTAAAATATTAGAACCTTCAAGCGGAACAGGTATTTTTTTAGATTTATTGCAAAAAAAAGGATTTAATAATTTTTCAGGCTACGAAATAGATACAGAATTAGCAAAAAAACATAATATTGTTAAAAATGAAAGTTTTGTAAGTGCGGAAATTGAAGAAAAATATGATTTAATTATTGGAAATCCGCCATATATTCGCTGGAAAAACTTAGAAAATGAACTTAAAAGTGAATTATCAACAAACCACTTATGGAATAAATATTTTAACAGTCTTTGCGATTATTCTTACATATTTATTCTAAAATCAATAGAATTATTAGAAGAAAACGGACAATTAATTTTTATTACGCCAGAATATTGGCTTAATACAATGCACTCAATAAGTTTGCGAAATTATATGTTGCGAAATGGATATTTTGCTGAAATATATCATTTTAACGAAACACCTATTTTTGAAAAAGCAACAGTTTCAACAATTATTTTTAAATATATAAAAACAAAATCAAATAAAAATAGCAAAATAGACATCGTAAAATATTATGCCAATAGAAAATTAACAGCTCAAATTGTAGAAAATATAAAAAACAAGATACCTGACGAAAAAACAGAAGTGTTTCAGGCAAATCAATTTAAGGAAAATGACAGATGGCTTTTAACAGACGATAATACAATAAAAGGATTTAAAATATTTGAGCGTAAATGTAAAAAGCAAAAACCAAAACAAACCTTATCCTTGTTTGAAGATACAAAAGGCGATGATTATCACACTATTGGAGAAATATGCGAAATAGGAAATGGAATGGTAAGCGGTTTAGATAAAGCATTTCAATTAAATGGACAAATTTTGACCGAAAAAGAAAAAGAGAATAGCATAAAAGTAATAAAAGCAAAACACTTAGAACCATTCGTATATAACGAGATTACAAATTACATTTTTGCAAATGAAATATCAGATGAAAAATTGTTAATAACAGATTTTCCTAATTATTTTCAAAAATTGCAAACATTTAAACCTCAACTTGAAAAAAGGTATCAATATAATAGAAAAATTGATTATTGGAAGTGGGTTTTTATGCGAAATTTCAATTTGTTTAATACTAAAAACCCAAGAATTTTTGTGCCATGTAAAGAACGAATTTCAAATAAAGATTATTTCCGATTTACTTATGTTGAAAGTGGGATTTTTCCGACACAAGACGTTACTGCACTTTTTAAGAAAAAGAATGTAGCAGAAAGTCTTTATTATATTTTGGCAATTTTAAATAATCACAGAACTTTTAATTGGCTTAAATACAATGGTGTAGTAAAAGGAAATATAGTTGAATTTTCAGAAAAACCAATTGCAAGTATTCCGTTTAGGAAAATAGATTGGCAAAATAAAATTGAAACAGAAATTCATGATAATATAGTGAAATTTTGTAAAAACTATATTGCAACAAAAACAGAAGATACATTAAATCAACTTAATCAAGAAATAGATAAACTCTTTTAATAAATGCAAATAACAGACTTCAAAAAAATACAGAAAAATATTATCGGAACAAGCGTCCCAAAACCTTTATCTGGAACACTTTCAGGTCATGCAGCAGGCGAACTGTTTGATAAACATGTTTATACGGAAATCAAAAAACAGTATCCAAAACAAACATTCAGACAATATGAATATTTGAACGATTTATACAGCAAAAATCCTGAAACGATTGGACATGAAGCACGTTTTGCTCTTTTCAATTCGCCAACTGTTATGTTTTTATTGAGCAGAGGAAAAAATGCAACTAATAAATGGAATATTGAAAGTCCGTTTGAAGAAAAACAAAATGACACCGCAGATATTCTTGTTGTAAAAGATGATTTTTATGAAATAATTGATATTAAAACAAGAAATATATCAAAATCAGCACAGCCCCCAAATATTATTTCAGCCTACAAATTAGCCCAAGTTTGTGCAAAAATGATTGATAATGACGAGTTTGATAAATTTTCAATTAATTATTTTGAAATTGATTGGCTTTTAAAAGGAGAAAAATTAATTTGTGAGAATGCACATTATGTAAGTTTATTTCAATCAAATCCTGAAACGCTTTATATTAATTGGGCAGCAGCAATGCAATTACAATTCCATGTTTGCGATTTAGACCAAGAATTTAAAGGAAATAAAAAAAGTTGGGCAAAAGCATATTTGAAACATTTTGTAGAACAAGCAAAAAAACGTGCTGATTACATGATAACAAAATTTGTGAAACCATTTGAAAAATACATTGATTAGGAACATATCATTGCGTTTGTTGTCAGTCATTTATTTTGTTTTTTGTTTCGCCTACGGCTCACAAAAAAACAAAATAAATGCCCGCCACAAT
>JAOZVK010000684.1 GCA_029938185.1 Bacteroidales bacterium
TTAATTTGCCATTGTTTTTGTTCAATTTGACGCTTTTTGTGAGTTCTGAAGCCATTTGGATAATCAACAAATACCCTTAAAATATGTCCTTGATCTATTGTAGACATTAAATAATATACAGCATTTTCAATTGTTTTTTCACTTCCAGGGCCTGTCTCTTTTTGATCACGATTGTTATTAGTAAAGTAAACAAAAAATTTCTTCAACTTATCTGGAGTACTATTGTATTTAGCACAAAAAGCTGTTGCTGCACCACCACAGCCACCTTCAACATCTCCATAAGCAACATGATCATCAGTATTAATTTTTACGGATGACTCATATTTTTTAGGTTTAAGTTTTTTTCCTTTACCTCCATCAGGTGGATTCTCTACACTTAGCTCTTCTTTCATTTGCAATGCCTTAGCCCCCATAATATATGCCTCTTTCTCCAAAGTCGGGTCATCGTTTATTTTTGCATCTACTTTGGTTTGTATTGTTTCATTTTTATCTTTCCTCTGCAAAACCCCATCAGCAGCTTTTTTTCCTTGTTCGTCTGCTTGTTTTTCTAAATCTTTGTTGTCGTTTATCGGAAACTTACCAATTTGTTTATTTGCCTTTACTTTGCCTTCTCTTTGTTGTACTACATGGGCAAACTCGTGTCCTATAAGCTCTTGTCCTTTTTTGGTCTCGGGCTTAAATTGTCCGGGTGCAAAGTGTACATTGTTGCCTTGTGTAAATGCTAATGCTCCTACATCTGTTGCTTGTTGGGAGTCTTTTTTAATATTTACATTTGAAAAATTGGTGTTAAATGAGCCTTCCATTTTGTTAATCACATTTTCGGAAAGTTTAGCATTCGTAACGGCTTTTAGTTGATTTGGCAAGCCTGTTTTGTTTTAGAAGCTTTATAATTAAAGATAGACTTTATCTTAGTAGATTCGAAAAAATAAAACACAATTCATTGTCATTTTACTACTTCAAAAAAAGGTCTTAAATAGTTCACTATTTGCGACTTTTTTTGAATTGTAAAATAACAAACTAATTTAATATATTTTCATTTTACTTATTCGAGTCCACTTATATCAGTATTTTTATAAGTAACAATATAAATCTTATCATTATTATCAATAATTTCTATGTAAATCTGTTTGCTTATACTTTCAATAAATTTTTCTATTTTTTTTTCATTAAAAGCTACAAAATCTAATGCAAGATAAGTAAAAACACATAAACTATCATGAATAAAATATTTACCTTTTGTATTTGTAATAAAATTCCAATTTTCATAAACAAAATTATGAATATATAATCCTTTTATTGTTTTATCTTTTACAGATTTTATTAATAGAGAATCTTTTAATATAAAGTTTATATGTACCATATCCGGTGATGAAGATGGATATCTTATTATTTTTATACTTTCTATGTAATTATCATTATTAGACATCTGATTACAGCTAATAATAAAAAATATCATAACAAGAAATATTCTTAATTTTTTCATGTGTCTGTTTTGGTATAATATTAATATATAGCGAGATACATATCTCGTGTTAGTTGTTGTTTTAAATATCAGTTATTAAAAACTATTTTCATGCTATTGTTGTATTAAATTTGGATTTTATTTTCTTAATGTAATAATATACTCTACTATAATTATTTACAAATGTTTTAGATTTCCTATTTTAGGAATTATTATTTGCGAGGATGCAGTTCTATATCATATTTTCCAAAATATTTTTGTTGTTCTTGTTTATTAAAAATGTATAAACGTCTACCATATGATAAATAAATTCCAAGTTTGAACTCTTTTGAAGTATTTTTCCAACTGCGATGTTTAACTTGTGCTCGTGTAGCATCTCTTTCCCATGGCCAGTCTATTCCAGCTCCTTTTTTTCGTGGTCTTTTATCTAAAAAATCTTGTCCATGTGTTTTCCTTTCATGAATATATAAATTTATAAAATCCCATTTTCTATTTAAACCAGATTGTCTGCCAAATTCAGTTTCATCAATACATAAACGAAATTTGCCTTTTTCGATACTATTTTCACCATCACCATAACCAATAGATGCAGGTGGGTTTTCTTCGTAAGCTACAACCTTACCACGATAATTTTTTATATATCTTACATCATCAGTTATTTCAATACTTCTATTCTCTAACTCATCTAATTTGTATCCGGCTATAATATAATAATGATTAGCAATTTTAGCTTTGGCTTTCTTATTTAATTTTGCTTTGTCTAATGTAATTTTTTTATTACAACCAAATGGTCCCTGACATATATCTATAAGAATTTCACTATTGTTATACTTGCCATAAAATAAAATATTACCGTCTTTATCAAAAATATCAGCATCTATTTTCTTTTTCCCCTCATTTTTTTCTAAGTTTCTATTATCAAAAACTTTTCCATTTTCATTTTTCTTAATATTTGCTGCCCTATCACCCATAATATCCGCATCTTTCTCCAAAGCTGAGTCATCATTAATATTTACTCCTTTTGCCTGTACTGTAACATCTTTTTCTTTTCTCTGCAAAACCCCATCAGCAGCTTTTTTACCTTGTTCGTCTGCTTGTTTTTCTAAATTTTTATTGTCGTTTATCGGAAACTTAC
>JAOZVK010000222.1 GCA_029938185.1 Bacteroidales bacterium
AAATACCGTTTATTATATATCTTGCGTAAGCAACATTAAATAGGTCGAAGACCTAATGTTTTCACTTAATAAATCGTGTTCTATTAATTAAAAAATTTATTATAAAATTAAATAATATAAAAATTCCGATAGATAGTTTAATATCAATATAGTTTAAAACGATCAATACAATAAACACCAAATTATATAAATAGATTATTTGGTGTATATTTTTGATATTTTGTTTTATATTATTGGCAATACCAATGAGTTGAGCAACTTTTATCAAATCATTGTCTCCAATTGTAATATTGTTATCGGAATTGCTTTTTATATTTATCAAAAACGATATATCTGCATTATCTTTTTGCTCCTCAATATTTGATATTAAAGCAGTTGGTGCTTTGGTGTTTAGTTGTTTTATTATGCTATTTTGCTGTTTTATAGTAAGATTAGCATATAATTTATCAAACTTTAGTTCGAGAACAGCATCTTCACAAACATTTTCGCTTTCATCGCTAATAAGAACTGTATTTCCTAAATAGTTTAATTTTCTAACAAAATCATTTGTTTTTTTAACAATAGTATCGTCTATTTGTATTTTAGCAAGAAACAATTTGTTTTTTATTAAATATAATGTAACACCTTCGCTAAAATCCATATTTTGAGTACTATAAGTATATGATAATTCATAAAAATCACCACGATTATCTTTTACTTTAATATGGTTTTCATCTTTTTCGATAATACTAAACTCATAAGTCTGGCTATTTATAATCTTAGCTTTAAAAACTTCAGAGTATTCAGGTTTCCAGCTTTTAGACAATTCATATGACAAATTCATTACTGTATTTTCTCCGATAGTGTGACGATGCTCAAACTTGTTTCTTCTAAAATTACCATCAGTTATAATTCCTTTTTTTTGTATTACAAATGTTCTTATATTTGATAACTTATCAACAAATTCCATCGAATTTATTCCCATCGAACTAATACTAATATTTTTCAAAATATTTGCTTCGAGTCTTGCAATCAGATTTTTATCAAAGGAGGGGGATATTACAAATGCTAATGCAATCGCATTTATTAAATAGATAATTTGAAAACCATATACATTTGTGTTTACAAAATAATATACAATTGGGACAAGTATATTAAATATTAATAAAAAAATATTTTTTTTATATAAAATACTATATGATTTTCTGTATTCAATGAGTAGAGTAGGGGAGGGGAATAAGTAGTAACTCAATAGTATTGATGAAACTACCACAATATCAATGAATAAACCATATTTGTTTTCAGTAAATTCTACAATACTAAACACCTGAAGTATTGATATTGTTAGAAAAGTTGATACCGAAACCAAAAAAATAAAAGTTTTTGTAAAGTTTCGTTTTTTAATATTCGATATTAAATTCCTTATAATATTAAATAGCAATGAGCCAATAATAAAAGCACTTGTAAACAAAAATAAATACTCATATTTGCTTAATCGCTCAACTTTTATACTTAATATAAAAAGAAGTATAAAAATGATATTGATAATTTTGTATATTTTTTTTTTCATTCCGAAATAATTATTTAGGTCAAAGACCTATTTTAGTAATTGACAATTGATAATTTTGCTTTCGCCTGAATTACAGTTAATTGTATATCATGCGTAAGCGTCATTAAAAAGGTCGAAGACCTTAAAGTGGATTTAAAAAACTAATAGTATCTACATTGTCAGCGTAATCCCAAAGTTTGGGCTTTTGAGTTTCGCCAAAACCAACACATTGTTCATTATAATTAGTCTTGCTGACAATACATTGTATTTTATCACTATCAAAATTTAATCTTGATATTACATTATTTATATCGCTATAATATTCGTAGTTTATAACAGCTATTGGCGAAACAATACCAATATCGTTTTTGAAAAGTACAAAACCATTTTCAAAAACATCAATCAAATTCATAAGATAAATTGCTCTGTTGTAATCATAATTATTTGAATATTTGTTATGAGTATTTAACCACAGATAATGAAACAAAGCTTTAAAAATATTGTTTAAATCGTAACCTTCGGGAATAAAAATTTTCGATACATTTCGGCAACCTAAACCAAAATACATAAAAATATCATCAGCCAAAAGTTTAAGTTCTGCTTCGGTTTCATTGCCATTAATAATAGCTACTGAGTTTCTGTTTTTTCGGATAATATGTGGATATTTACTAAAATAATAATCGAAATATCGCGACGAATTATTGCTGCCTGTTGCAATAATTGCATCAAAATTCTCTAATTTATCTTTAAAAAAAATCTTATTTTCAAATTCCTTATTTATATCCGTAAGTATTTTAGCTATTTGAGGCAAAAGTAAATTATCTTTTGATGATAGTTTTCCGATGTAAGTATGCCCCGATATAAGAACCGAAATCATATCGTGAAGTCCAACAGCTGGTATGTTTCCAGCAGAAATAACTCCAATTCTTTTTGCCTTATTTTCATTTATTTTATATGGTTTTAACCATTTTTCAATATTTTCTTGTGTAAGTATATTCGCAAAAGCACTTAGAGTAAATAGTATATTTTTTTCTATAAACCACTTATTTTTTATATAAGATTTTTTTATAGTTAAAGCTAAACTGTTGTTAGTATTTCTGGGTATACCTTTATTATTTTCTTCTAAAAAAGCTTTTATAAAGTTACCAAATTTTACAAAAGTTTCAATTCTTTTTTCTAATACCATAAAAATAAATTATTTAGATGTAAGCAATATAAAAAGACTCAAAGAGCCAAAAAGTCTTGAAAAGACTAAAGATATAAAGATGAAATAGTAAAAGCTGCAAACACAATACTTGCTAAACCATTGGTTGTAAAAAATGCTAAATTTACCCTACTCAAATCATTAGCTTTTACAATAGTATGCTGATATAGCAAAGAACCAATAAAAAAAACCGCACCAACCCAGTACCAAACACCTAAACTAAAATGCGCTTCCAAACCAGCCCACAAAACAAAAATTGCAGCTAATAAATGTGAAACTGATGATAAAAGTAAAGCATTTTTTTTGCCAATATAAGCAGGTATTGATTTTAGCTTTTCTGACTTATCAAACTCTTCGTCTTGCAAAGAATATATTATATCGAAACCACTTGTCCAAAACAAAACTGTTAAAGAAAAGAGAATCGGTAAAAATGCAAACTCACCTGTAACTGAAAGGTATGCACCAATTGGCGACAAAGATAAGCCAAGTCCCAAAATAAAATGACATAATGATGTGAATTTTTTAGTATAACTATATCCCAAAATTACAATCAATGCAACCGGAGATAAGAAAAAAACAAGCCTATTTATAAACCATGTTGTTACAACAAACAACAAAACATTAATAATTATAAATGCCAAAGCCGACTTTACTTTTATATCACCAGCAGGTATTTCTCTTATTGCTGTTCTTGGGTTTTTTTTGTCAATTACTCTATCAATATATCTATTAAATCCCATTGCCGCATTTCTTGCAAATACCATACATAAGACTATAAATAACAATATTTTCCAACTACTATTATCAAATGTAAAATTGCTTGTTTTTATTGCTATAAAAAAACCTATTAAAGCAAAAGGCATTGCAAAAATAGTATGACTAAATTTTACTAATGATAGATATTTTTTTATTTCTTTATTCATATTTTGATTTAATTTTGTGTAATTTGGCTCTTCGAGCCTTTTTAAGGTCTTCGACCTATTTAATGTGGCTTACGTGTTTTGGCTACTAGTCAGAAGTAGACATTTGTATGGACACTAATTATTAACATACCTGATCAAAGACTTTTATTAATAAATTATCACAAAATTAAGTAATATTTTACAATATTTAAATATTATTTTGATAATAGCAATAATAGCAATAATTATACGTTTGGTGCGTTCAAATGTTATAAAGCACAAATATTACAAAAATCAAATTTAATAATTTTATAATAATTTTAGATGAAAAAAAATAATACCCTAAAAGTACTATTGTATAGTTTTTTAATAGTTTTTTTTGTACAACAAAATATTAATTCGCAAATCCATATCGGAGATTTAAGTGGTGGAGTAAATACAATAACAACAGCTGTTCCATTTTTAGCTATAACACCCGATTCAAGAGCAGGCGGAATGGGAGATGTAGGAATTGCAACAAAAGCTGATGCAAATTCAATGCACTGGAATCCTGCAAAATATTCCTTTGTAGATGAACAATTTGGTTTGTCAATATCATACACACCTTGGCTACGAGCATTAATTGGAGATATTTCATTATCGTATTTATCAGGATTTATGCGTTTAAATAGAAGAAATGTTGTTGCTGTTTCTATGAGATACTTCTCTCTGGGTAATATAACATTTACGGATTTTACAGGTACAACTTTACGAGACTTTAACCCAAATGAATTTTCGGTTGATGTTGCTTATTCTTTATTATTGTCAAAAAAAATATCAGGGGCAATAGCTGTACGTTACATTTACTCAAATCTTACTGGAGGTATGACTTCGGGAGCAGGTACTGAAACTCACCCAGGGAATGCTGTTGCTGGAGATATTTCTTTTTTTTATATAAGTCCTTTGACAATAATGTCTAAAAAATCAAAAATTTCTGCTGGAATAAACTTTTCAAATATTGGTAGCAAAATATCATATACTGATGCTTCACAGGCAAATTTTTTACCAATGAATTTAGGAATAGGTACAGCTCTTGAAATGGATATTAATGATTTTAATTCTATTACATTAGCTCTTGATTTTAATAAATTGCTTGTACCAACACCTCCAATTTATGATGGTCAAGGTAAAGAACCCGAAAATATTATAGAAGGCAAAAACCCCAATGTATCTGTTCCTGCAGCAATTGGACAATCGTTTAATGATGCTCCAGGTGGATTCAAAGAAGAATTACATGAAATAACTACCTCAATTGGTTTAGAATATTGGTATGCCAAAAAATTTGCAATAAGAACTGGCTATTTTGTTGAACATGAAACAAAAGGAAATAGGAAGTTTTTTACTATTGGTTTGGGACTTAAACTAAATGTTTTCTCTCTTGATTTTGCATATCTAATGCCTATCCAACAACACAACCCACTTGAAAATACAATTAGACTTTCTTTATCTTTTAATTTTTTAAGCTCAAAAGATAAATTACCAAAATGGTAAGATTAGGAATTACGAATTATGAATTATGAATTACGAATTATGAATTATGAATTGGTTTACACCTAATATAAAGTATCTTACATAAAATAAATATAACATAATAATAAATAAGCTTGAATAAATATCAGCAAATATTAGCAAAATACTGGGGATATCCAAACTTTAGACCATTACAGGAGGATATAATCCGTTCTGTTGCTGATGATAAAAATGATACATTAGGACTATTGCCTACAGGTGGAGGAAAATCAATAATATTTCAGGTTCCTGCTTTGGCTAGTGAGGGAATATGTATTGTTGTTACTCCGCTAATTGCTCTAATGAAAGATCAGGTTGATAATTTGAAAAAAAGAAATATTAAAGCTACTGCAATTTATTCAGGAATGACCAAACATGAGCTTGATGTTGCTTTTAATAATTGTATATATGGTAATACTAAGTTTTTATACCTTTCGCCCGAAAGATTGAACTCGGAGCTTTTTATAATAAGGCTTCAGGAAATGAATGTAAATCTTATTGCTATTGACGAATCGCATTGCATATCGCAGTGGGGGTATGATTTTAGACCATCATATTTAAGTATTGCAAAAATCAGAGAATATGTTCCTAATGTTCCTTTTTTGGCACTAACTGCAACAGCCACGATTGATGTTGTAGATGATATACAAGAAAAATTAGAGTTTAAAGAAAAAAATGTTTTTAGAAAAAGTTTTGAGCGAAAAAACCTCGTATATATTGTAAGAAATGTAGAAGATAAGTTTAAGTACTTATTAAAAATTGCTACAAAAACCAAAGGTTCGGGAATAGTATATGTTAGAAACAGAAAAAGAACAAAAGAGATAGCAAACTTCTTGACTGAAAACAATATATCAGCTGATTTTTATCACGCTGGAATTGATGCTAAATTCAAAGATTATAAACAAGACCAGTGGAAAACTGGAAAATGTAGGATAATAGTATCAACCAATGCTTTTGGAATGGGAATAGACAAATCCAATGTTAGATTTGTGGTTCATATTGACTTACCCGATTCTTTAGAAGCATATTTTCAAGAAGCAGGAAGAGGAGGTAGAGATGAAAAAACGGCATATGCTGTTTTGCTATATAATAAAAATGATAAAATTAATATAAAAAAAAGAATTAAAAACACTTTTCCCGAAAGAAATACCATTAAACGCACATATAATGCTTTAGCAAATTATTATCAAATACCTGTTGGGCATGGCAAAGGATTAGTTTATGATTTTAATATTAGAGATTTTGCTCAAAAATTTAAACTATCAATATTGCAAACATATAGTTGTTTGAAATTTTTACAAAAAGAAGCTTATGTCGATATTACAGAAGAACTAAATAATTCATCAAAAGTAATGTTTATTGTAAGCCAGCCAGAATTATATAAATTTCAAGTTGCAAATGCAAATTTCGATGGTTTTGTAAGAATGATGTTAAGAACATATTCAGGAATTTTTTCGGATTATATTAAAATAGATGAATCTTTTTTGGCTCGAAAAACACAAACAAAACTTGAGCTTATATATAATTATTTACAAAAACTCGACCAGCTAAATATTATAAAATACATACCACAGAAAAAAACTCCATTAATTATTTTTACAAAAGAACGATTAGATAATAAAAATCTTAAAATATCTAAGGATAATTATGAAGATAGAAAAAATAGATATTTGAACAGAGTAGATGCTGTTCTAAAATATGCCTCAAAAGATAACAAATGTCGTAGTCAAAAACTACTGTCATATTTTGGTGAAACAGACTCATATCGTTGTGGACAGTGCGATGTTTGTCGCAGAAGAAATGAGCTTAATTTAAGCAAATACGAATTTGATATTATTTTGATAGATATTAAAAAAATATTAAAACAAAGCCAACTAAGTGTTGATGGTTTGATTGATAATATGAATCATGATGGAAAAAAAGTAATAAAAGTTATCAAATGGTTACTCGAAAATGATAAGATAAGATATACAATAGAAAAAAAAATTACTTGGGTTTAGAAATTTAACAAAATAATAGGTTTATTGTATTGGTTTGTTGCATATTGCCTGTTTAAAACTATCTGTGTGGCTTCAAGCCATGCCGACTGTAGCCGATTATGTTATTGGTTTTCATTGTATTTTAAAACAACATGGATAGTCCCAATTCGTAATTCGTAATTATTAATTCGTAATTAATAAAACCTCTTCATTATAGCAACAAGAACCATTTTAGAGGAATTATTGCAATATTTTTTTCATATTTTATGTCATTTGCTTCTGCATTTATTATTATTCCGTATCTGTATTTTATATTGCTTTCGGTAATTTGTTTTATTGATTTTTTGTTTGTGCCAACTTCTACTAATATTTGGTCTGGTAAAGTTTCAATTACAAAATCGGGGTTTCTGCCTTTTTTTTGACTTGAAAAAGATAAAATTGCATTACTAAAAAAACGTCGTAAATACATAACAACAATGTCCTCGTATAGTTTTGATATAAATTCAGGTTTTTCTGTAACTTGTGATAACAGTGCCAAACGAATTGATGGAGACATGAAAAATGCCTTTTTATTTTTATTAATCTTAGTATCATCTCCACCAAAAGGCAGAAGAATATTTAATAACTCGGCATCTTCAAGTATATCCAAATTTTCATTTATTTCGTCAGTGGAAATTCCAAGTGTTTGACTTAGTGACTGTAAATTTATTTCATCGGAGCCAGCTAATCTTAAAAGTAATTTTTCTGAATTTTTATATTTATGATTGCTCCGAATAATTTTGGGTATATCTTCTGTAATTACTCGTTTAACTAATTTCTCGGTTTCTCGTAAAACAACTTCTTGGTCATCAATAGTTGTAAAGCGAGTTATATTATGTATTTTTATATATTTTAAAATTAGCTCATTGGGGTTTTCCAAAGAATTATAAAACTCTGTTATCTCAGGAATTATTTTTGTTATTTTGTCTTTAAATTCCTTTATATTTTCAGAAAAAAACAAGGCACTTTTTAATGTTTTTTTTATTTGCATTTCATTATCAAGTTGTTTGTTTCTTGATATAGTTATATATTCGGTAAGTTGTAATGGAAAAGTATGCAAAATGTGCATTCTTGTAGCAAGGTCGGCAGTTGTTTGCAATAGAAGTGCCGAACTGCCTGTGCAAATGATAAATGCATTAATACTATCGTAAAGAATTTTTAAATCCTTACTCCAATATTCAGAAGCATGAACCTCATCAAAAAGTAAAACAGTATCTGTTTCAAATTCCGTCATTTTTCTCATTGCTTTTATTAGTTTGTGAATGTCTAAATCTTCACGAACTAAATCTTCAACATTAAAAAAATAAATCTCTCTGTTTAGTTTATTTTCATAGATATATTTTGCTGTTTGCCATAAAAGCGTAGTTTTCCCTGTTCCACGCAAACCAGATAATCCAAGCATACGTGGATGCACCCAGTTGGTAAAATATCCTTCTGATGTTTTTTTTAAAAGTTTTAAATCCGCTCGTGCTTGAAAATGCTCTTTTTTCAGCAAACGTTTTAAATTTTTTTCAATATCATAAAGATTTACTTTTGCATTTTTTATTATTGTTTCTATTTTATTCATTTTGTGTTTTTTAATGGTTCAATGGTTCAATGATTCAATGGTTCAATGGTTCAATGGTTCAATGGTTCAATGGTTCAATGGTTCAAT
>JAOZVK010000685.1 GCA_029938185.1 Bacteroidales bacterium
CTTTAAATGGTTCAATTATTCAATGATACAATGGTACAATATACTTATTAATAGCATATAATATTTTTATAAAAGTAAAATCCTTAAGCTAATTTAGTATAATAAACAATTTTTGTATTTATATAAACGTAATTAAGTATGAGTTTTAGATATTTTATTGATATATCATATGATGGAACAAATTATCATGGATGGCAAATTCAAGATAATGCAATAACTATTCAGCAAGTAATAAGTAACTGCATATCAAAAATATTGAGAAAACAAATAATGATTATAGGAGCAGGTAGAACTGATGCAGGTGTTCATGCAAAAAATTACATTGCTCATTTTGATATTAACAAAACTATCAATAAAATATCTGATATTATATACAAACTAAATAATTTTTTGCCATACGATATATCAATACACAATCTATACAGAGTTCAAAATACAATACATAGTAGGTATAGCGCACTACAAAGAACATATGAATATAATATTACAACAAAAAAAAATCCATTTATATATAATTATTCATATTATCATAAAAAAATACCTGATATAAAACTAATGAATAAAGCAGCAGAACAACTTTATTTATTTGAGGATTTTACAAGTTTTAGTAAAACAGGAAGTAATGTAAATAATAATATTTGTAAGATAAAATATGCCAAATGGTATGAAAGGGACAATAAAATTACATTCAAAATTATAGCAAACAGGTTTTTGAGAAATATGGTTAGAGCAATAGTAGGTACACTACTAGATGTTGGTTATAACAAAATTAATATAAATGACTTTGTTAATATTATTAGAAGTAAAAATCGTTCAAATGCAGGTTTTTCTGTTCCAGCAAAAGGACTTTTTTTAATAAAAATTGATTATCCTGAAAATATAATTATAAACTAATAATTTTTTTTTTATTTTTGAATTTAATATTTTAGCTCAATTCGCCTTTTTATGTTGCTTACTCATAAATATTTTTATATCTCTTGATAATAAGTTGATTAAGTAGTAATAATAAGTTTATTTGTAAACAAATTTTAGTAGCCAATATTTTTAATATGTATATTATAGAAATGAATTTTTATAATTTTTAATAAAAAATTATTGATTAATTCAATAAATGGTACATATTTTGAAAAATATAATTTAAAAATAGTCGTTTATTTTTAATAAGTTTTTTAATAGTATAGTTTGGTTAAAAAAAAGGCTCAAAGAGCAAAATTTAATATGATTGATAATATTAATAATGAACTATTTATATATTACAAAAAAGAATTTAAAACACATTTATCATATACTGGACCATTTGAAAAAAAAGTTTTATTTTCACTTGGAGGATTAATAAGAAATAATTTTGATGAATATATTGCAATAAAATCAAGAGTTTTTGGTATATTTGTTGAGTTAGTTGAAAACGTTGCTCACTATTCAGCAGAAGTAATAAAATTACAAAAAGATATAAGTTTTGGAATAGGCACAATAGTATTAAAAGAATATGAAAATCATTATCAATTTATCACAGGAAATTATGTATACAACGAAGTATTAAAAAATATTGAGGATAAGTGTAGTAAAATAAATAGTATGAACAGAGATGATTTGCGAGAATACAAAAGAATGCAGAGAAGGTTACCAAGAAGTCATAAAGGAGGAGCGAATATAGGACTCATTCATATTGCACTATTATCTTCAAATCCACTGGATTTAATAATTACAGAAGTAATAGATAATATTTCATTTTTATCAATTTCTGCAAAAATTGACAAAATATAAGGTCTTCGTACTTTTTTTATAAGTATAAATAAGTAATTAACAATGAATAATGGACAATTAATAATTTTGCTTACACCAGAATTACAGCAAGTTATAACTTTACAAAGTGTCGATTTTATACAATAACCTACTTATTAAAACCTTATGGGTTCATAAAGTTTGCTGTTGTTCAAATTTATTTTCAATAATTAAACAGCAATAAACCAAGTATCATAAAGTAACATTAAGATATAATAAATATAATAAAAATTGAAAAATAAATAATCTATATAATTATTTATGGATTAAATTAACTAATTTAGTTATGGAAAATCTTTACATAAAAGGCTCACATGATGTATATTTTAAACCAACTGTAGATTTTAATGCAGAGTCTGGTGTTTGTGAACTTATTGGTGAGTCATATTTGGAAGAAACAGTTAAGTTTTATCAACCAGTACTTGAATGGTTAGAAAAGTATGTTAATACAGTTAGAAAACCTTTGGTATTCAATTTCAAGCTTGACTATTACAATACAACATCATCAAGGTCTATCTTAGATATTTTGGATATAATAAAGTTGTATGAAGATGACGGAGGAATTGTAACTGTAAACTGGTATTGTAAAGCTGAAGAAATACAATACATTGAAGAAGAAGTAGACGATTATAGAATACAAACAGATATTGATATACAATTAATACCTTATGATTAATGTTGCTTGTGCAAAACTTGTCAACGTCCCGATAAGGACTTGGAACGTGAAATTTGGCTAACAGTTTTAAGCTAATGTGTTAAGACATAAATTGATTAAGTTTATAAATATATTAATTTGACAGGATTTACATG
>JAOZVK010000686.1 GCA_029938185.1 Bacteroidales bacterium
AGGTTTAAAATAAAAAATAAGGTTTTTAAGAATAAAAAAAGAGTCAACTACTTTTTGACATTTATGAAAAATGCCAAAAAACGCTTAGTATTTTGAATTTTTATTTCTCAAGTTTTTTGCCCTGAGGGCAAAAGCAATAAAATACATTATACTAAATATTTGAAATACTAATAAAAATGTTTTAATAGTTTAATTATCAAATAGTTTTAAGTTCGTAAAGTAGAATTAGGAATCGTTAAAAAATAACTTTCCGATTTATTTTGTTGTGGCTTGATACAAGTTGTATATTCTTGTTTGTTTACATAGTTCGTCGTTTTATTTATTAGTTGCAACTAAAAATAAACAACATGTAATAGACCAGTACACTTTCCGATTTATTTTTTGTAAAATACTTATATTTAAGTGTAAACTAATTCATAATTCATAATTCGTAATTCATAATTCGTAATTTCCTTAGACTATTAACGTCTCATATATTCATCTGGATTATTTCTATATTTTTCAGGATCTTTTAGTCTATGTTTGTTTCGTTCTAACTCTTTAAAGTACTCTTGCTCTTTTAATTCTTGTTCAGTTTCGTTGCTGGCTTTACCATTTTTGTATATGACTTCTTTTACAAGTTTTCCGTTTGATTTATAATATCCCCAAGTTCCATTCATTCTATCTTTTTTATACTTTCCTTTTATTTGTAAGCTTCCCGATTTATAGTATTTGTAATATGCTCCATTTCGTTGTCCATTAACAATTTTGCCTTCAAGTAGTTTTTTTCCTGAAGGATAAAACTGTCTCCACACTCCATTTTCAATTCCATTTATCCATTTTTTTTCTTCTGATACCTGACCATTAATATAAAAATTTCTAAAAATACCATTTCTAACACCTTTTTTAAATCTTTCTTCTACTACTTTTATTCCTTTTTTATAATAAACCCATAAACTATCTTTTTTCCTTCCAAAATAAAAACCTTCGGCAATTAGCTTGTTATCATCGTTATACATTTTTGCACTTGCATAAACACTTCTATCATCATATACTAGTTCGGCTTTTAATACCCCATTTTCATGAAAACGGTTGTATTTTCCAACAGGTTTATTGTCTCTAAAAAAAACTTCATAGGCAACATTACCATTTTTGTAAACTTTTCGCCATAATCCTTGTTTTCTACCTTTACTATCTATAAGATTGGCAGCTTTATGTTTTGCAATTTTTGCAGCCAATGAATTTTCATCAATTTTTTCTCTTAATAAAAATCTATATTCTCTTGTGGTGTCACCAAATGATTTTGCTATTGATTTGTAATATGATTTAGATTTTTCTTGATTTTTATCAAATATTTTTTTTGCATATACTAAACTCTCTTCATGTATTTGCTTAATCTCATTTGAATATTCTTTTGTATAAATCTTTTTTTTGTCATATTTCTTTAGCTTGTATATTGATTTTAATGATGTGTTTATAAACCGACCAGCTTTTTTATGTTTTTTATTATTACTGTATAATTTAAAATTGGCCAAAGCCATATATAAATGCAACTGATTTTCTTTCTTTTTCTTTTTTAAATTTTTTTTGGCATAATTGGTACATTCTTCATATTTTTTTTCATCATAATATTTTTTTAGTTTCTTAAATTCTTTGTATTGACTATTTGCATTAATTGACAATACAAATATTATAGCAATAAATATAATATTTTTCATTAGGCTGATTTTTTAATTTATAAATAAAAATGTAAGGTTTTAGACCTATTTAATGACTCTTTCGTATGTTGTATAATTAACTGATATTCAAATAATAAATTCTATACTAAATAGGTGAAAATTTAATGTATATATGTTATAACAAAAGCTTTTTGTATATTAAACTTAACGACCTTAAATATAAACGCAAGATAAAAAGATATGTGTATATAAAACTTAAATCTTTTTAATCAACTCCTTAATTTAGGACTAAATTATGACTTGTGAAACGACCTGTGAAAATCGGTGTTAAGGAACAGGTATCAAATAACTGCCCTATTTTGCGTCGTTATTTTGTCATTTTACTACCTTTGAGAGAAAGAATATATATAACTATCCTCTTTTACCTGAATGTATAAAACGAAAGAGAAAATTAATACGACCACCCGGAAGTAAAAATGATAACTAAGGTCTTCGACCTATTTATAGTTGCTTACGCATTTATACAAAAACCACTTAATCAAAAGATTACAAATAAGTAAATGTTGAATTTTTTTTGTAATAGTACTTATTTTAGAATATGGAAACAGATAATCATAAATTTATTTTTTCGAGTATGTCAGACAAAGAAGTTGACTTATCGCTTCTAAGCCAAGACAATTATTTAAGAGAGCTTTTAAACAAAAATCTTGATATAGAAGATTATACACAAAAAATTAAAAGAGTTGGACTGATATATATGGCTATGGATCCACAAAAACCTAATTTGCGCGAAGATAGAAAATTTTGGCGTTGGAAATCTGGGTTTTTCGACATGTATGTTAATGTTCCTGATTATTGGAAGTATTGCAATGCAACACACAAAGAAGCACAACAAATAATAGCAGAACTTTTTTTGTATAGCATTAAAAAAT
>JAOZVK010000223.1 GCA_029938185.1 Bacteroidales bacterium
TTACCTATTTAGTATAGAGCTTACTTTTTGAAATACTGTTTATTATATATCTTGCATAAGCAATATTAAATAGGTCGAAGACCTTATCTTATAAAGTATAAAGCTACAAATTATATTTATTTTGTTGTGGTTTAATGTTTTCCATGTTTAAATATTCATCAAAAGTTAAATATTTATTTTCTAATATATCTGGTTGCTTAAATGTTAAATAAGTGTCAATATTATCTGTCAATGTACTAATTATACTTGATGAATTATAATTATACATTTTTAATAGCCGATTTATTGATTTAGTGTAATCAATTTTTTGCGGAAAATAGTAAGTTGCTTCAATTTCATCGTGCGTATATAATTTCAATTCATTAGAAAATGTTAATTCCATATTTACAAATATGAGTTTAGAATTTGTATTCACGAATTTAATTAAACCTTTAATTGAATTACCTTTATAGCTGTCTGGATACAAATAATCAATTCCATTTGTTGCTGCAAATTTTATATCAGTTAATTGCAAATTCTCAGGCAAAATCTTTAACGCAATAATTGTATTTATTCCTAAGAAAGAAAAAATATGTTGCTTATTATGAGTTGAATAAAACATCAACTTAATAGCTTGTTCTATTGGTTTCATTGTAATTTTATTATTAAGGTCTTCGACCTATTTAATGTGGCATACACATTTTTATAAAATACTGTCATATAGATAATTATATAAAAATAAATGCCGAAAAATTTTTGTAATAGTACTTATTATTTACATTCAGGGTCTATATGAGAATCGTTTGAGTGTTCACCAACAGGTTTACCATTTCTGTCTAAATATATATCATGACGGTTTGTTGTATTTGGATTATATCTGTGCCAGTGGTTTTTTCCACGAAATTTAGGAGCACCACTACGACCTAAATCAAAAGCAATTTTGATGTTAATATATTTGTAGATAAATTCTCTTCTATTACTAAATTGTTTCATTCTTGGGTCTGTAACTTCTCGCCAATTATTACTTAATTCATCTGGATTACACGGTGGTTTTTCCCAATCAATGTCAGTATCTGTTGGAATGTCAATAGGTTCGTCAGATGGTTTGTCAATAGCATAATAGATTGAAATACTAATTGATAATGCGATTGTTACAAATATTAATATTTTTATAAATCTATTAATTAAGTTTGTTTCAACTGTACTCCATATTGTTATTGTATTCTGCATAATAGCCTTTAACTTATGATTTTATATAATATAAAAAAAGTGAAACCAAGATTGTTATTCCAACCAGCAAATAAAAATCAATAACATAATCGCCTACTGTCGGTGTGGCTTGAAGCCACACCGACAGTTTTAAAGAGGCAATATGTAACAAACCAGTACATTTTTTTTATTTTAACTTCCATTTCTTCCAAGCATTTTTTAATTTAGGACTTGCATTTGTTTCAGGAGTTTGTTTTCCTATACTGTTATTTAGTGCCTCATTACCTACTCTTTGTGGCAATAGTTCAGATAATTGTTTGTATGTAATTTTGCCTTTTGTTTCTTGTAATATTTTTAGCAAACAATAAGTAAACAAACCATGATGTTTTTTATGGTATGGAAGTGCTTGCTGTTTTTTGCTTGATGCCGAAAATACTACAATATTTCCTTTTAATGAAAACGGTTTTGGTACACGTCCACCACCAGCTCTGCTGCCTTTTACTATATTTTTCTCTCTGCCCAAACCACTGAAACATGCATCAAGAAAAACAGTTACACGTTTGGTTTTATGTGTTGTTAAATCATTGTATAATTCGGAAATAGATACGGCAAATTTATTTAATTTAGAATTCTCTATATCACTTGGTAACAGATATGCTATTTTTGTGCGGTTATCATTTGTGCCATGTCCCGAATAATAGAAAATAAATTCTGCTTCAGGATTTATTTTTTGTCTATTTATAAAGTTATCTATTTCTTTTGACATATTAATAGCAGTAGCATCTTTAATCAAAGTGATATTATCAGCACCCAGTCCTATTGTTTTTATTAAATATTGTCTAAAAATATTAGCATCGTTTATTGCATAAGGAACATTTGATATAGTACCTTTATAGTTTTCGTTGCCAATTATTAGGACATAAGTATTTTTCTTTTTTTTAGAAGTAACAGGAATTTCTATGTCAATATTAGCAATTATGGGCTGACGGTTTATATTTATTGTTTTGTTTGTAGATTTGCCTTTTTTATCTGTAACTACAATTTTAAAACTGTTATTACCAACTTTTAGCGATACTTTATGCGAAAAATTTGCCATTGCTGCAATAGGAATATCATTTATTTTTATGCTTTGCAAAGGGTTTTTACTTGTTATACTTCCTTTAATTTCCTGAGATTCCGATTCTGAGTTACTGTTTTCTGTTGCTGGTTGATTTATACTGATTGTTAGTTTTGTATTATCCAAAATAATACCTTTCTCAGTAACTTTTAAATCAAATATTTTGTTTTGTACAAATTTAGCATATTTTTCTGTTACTGAAACTTTTACAGGTAATGTTTTGGATTGATATTTTGCAGTTACCAAAAAGCTAAAAGGCTGTATTTTTTCACTTTTTGCCGAAATGCTACCAATGGTATATTCTAATTTTCCAGTTGCATGTACATTGGCAGGTAGGGTGAATTTTATTTTTACATTTTTTGCAATACCATTACCATTATTTTTTATACTGAAATTAATCTTAGACAAATTCTGTTTTATTATTTCAGTATTGTTAGTGCTTAGCTCAAGCTTGGCTTTTGCCATAGCTTTTGTAGTAATATTAAAACTTAGCGGAGCAGGCTGAAAACCATTAGTTTCGGTAAAACTTACTTTTATACTTATATTTTTTGTAGGCAAATCAATATTTGTACTTATAGGAATATTAATAGTTTGTTCACCATTTGCAGCAATATTTACCGAACTTGGCAAACTATACGAAAGCCCAGATATACTGGGGCTTACTTTTGTAAAACATTTTAGATTATTAGCTTTGCCTTTGCCATAGTTTTTTATATTTATTGATAATTGTGCATTCTCGCCAGCTTCAAGAATACCATTTTTATTAGCATCAATAAAAGTAGAGTTTTTTATACTTAAAATAGCTGGTTGCAAAATTTCTTTAATATTTAATTCATAAATTATAAGATTAGCTTCACCACCAGTAGCAAGATATTTTCCATTTGAAGAAAAACTTATTGAATATACAGAATTAATATGCTCTGTAAGAGTTTTTAATAATAAAAAATCATCATTTGATACAGAATATATTTTCACTGTTTTATCTTCAGAGCCAGTAGCAAGATATTTGCCATTAGCAAAAAAATGTACCGAAGTAACCCATTTACTATGGTCTGTAATGTCTTTTAGAAATGAAAAATCTGAATATATTTTTACTATTTTATTAGAGCTGGTAGCAAGGTATTTTCCATCGTAAGAAAAACTTAGTGAACGAACGTAATCTGTGTGGTTAAGGGTTTTTGAAAGTGAAAAACTACCATCATATATTGAATATATGTTTACCGTTTTATAGGAGCCAATAGCAAGATAATTACCATTTGCCGAAAAAATTACCGAATATATATTGTCAGTATAGTCATTAAGAGTTTTCATAAGCGAAAAACTACCATTAGAAACATTATATATATTTACTTTTTTATAAGAACCTGTGGCAAGATATTTTCCATCACCTGAAAAGCATATTGAATGAACAAAACTTGTAAAACCATTAAGAGTTTTTAGAAGTGAAAAATGACCATTAGATACTGAATATATTTTTACTGTTTGATAAGAACTAGCAGCAAGATATTTGCCATCGGCAGAAAAACTTACTGAATAAACAGCTTTGGTATAATTAATAGTTTTTATATGTTTTTGTTTTGTTTCATTAAATTCATAAATCATAAGACCGTGAAAACCTGCTGTTACCATATATTTATTGTCTGGAGAGAAGATAACTCCCTTGCTTGCTTTTTCGTATTTTTTTACTAAATATGTATTTATTTGTGCATTTATGCTTGCAGTTAATACAATTAGAAACACAATTGTGGTAATAAGTTTTATAGTTTTCATTTGTGTATTTTAAGTAGTCTTACAAAAGTTTCTTGATATTTATTTTTTGTTAAATTGCATGTTATTAAGATATTAATAGAATGCGTAAGTAATATTAAATAGGTCGAAGACCTTAGTTCGTAATTGTCATTTAAGTAATTAACAATGAACAATGGATAATTAACAATTTTGCTTACGCTTGATAAACAGCATAATAAAAAAAACAAAAATGTTGTTTTTATATATCTACCTACTTATAACGCTAAGTTTAATCATCTTTTTTAAAAAGCTTGAGAATTTTTTTATTTGTAATTCTATATGTTATGCCTAAGCCAAAACTGAGTTCATCTCCCCCCTCATAATTTCTTGTTTTTGCAATACTATTGTGTTCTGCAACGTTTTTGGTTAAATAATAATCTCCTTTAGCTTCTGTTTTGTATAAATAAGGTATTTTTGAAAATCTTATAGTCAGATTTGCTTTTAAATTATGACTAAAATAATACGATACTCCTATATTAATAAAATATCTTTTATAAAAACTTTTTTTTTCATTACTTTGGTTAAATACAATATCTTCTTTTTGGTATTGAAAATGATTAGTAATAAATCCATAATCATCTAAATCGTGCAAAGGTAGTTTGGCACCTCCATACTTATCATATTCACCATTATACGTATATTTACCATTATAGTCATTTTCTATTTTTTTGCTGGCAATGACAAATTTTGTACCTATTTCGGTAAATATATCAAGTTTTTCTGGTATAAGACTGTACTTCAGTATAAGGTATGGATAAATATTCCAATTTAAAAATTTCAGGTTTTCTTTAATATTATTCCCATATACATTTCTGTCATATACTTCTTGGTCTTTATCAATCATATCAAGAAATTTTTCTTTATAATCATTTAATTCAAAATATGATTTATATAAATTTCTCTCAATACCAAAACCAATACCCCACTTGATGTTTTCGCTATGTTCGTTAAAGAAAATATCCACCTTAAAATCTACTCCCCATCCATTTTTTTTACCTGGTTCTAAATCAGTAAATTCTACTATATCTTTAGAACTTTTTAAATATGCATTGTTATTTAAAGAAAAATTTGACCCAATATAAATTTCAAAAATAAAAGGCTTTAAACCAAACTCTTCTTCACAAATATTTCTCCATGAATTATCTTTTATTTTGTAATATTTTCCTCCGTCAGTTATTTCTACACATGAAGATAAAAATTTTGATTTGTTTTCAATCATTATCACATTAAATCTCACTTTATCTTGATATTGAGTAATAATTTTTTTTATTGAATCATTTCTATTTACGCTTGATTTTGTAACAATATAAATTCTGTTATCAGATCTTTCTAAGGCTCCCTCTCGAAATGTACTATACGTATGTTTTATGAGTTTATAATCTATTTTTATTTTTTTTATTTTTATACTTTTAAACACTTTTAATATACTGCCAATTTCTTTTGCTTTTGCTTCAATAAGTGTAGAATCAACTGTTCTTCTTGATTTTTTTATTTTTGCAATAATTGTAATCTTGTCATTATCATCAATAAAGTTTGACCATAATTTTACTCCTTTTTCAATTTTATCTAAATCTTTTTTTGATATAGAAGTATTTATAACAAAAATAATATTTCTTATTCCTTCATACGGATTTATTGCTCTGTCAATTAATTTATGTAAACCATGTTTTTCAGTACCAATCCATACTATTGTACTATCCAATTCTTCACCTTGTTTGTTTTCAGTAGCAATACATGTTGCATCTTGGTAGGTGAAATCAAAACTGACGAAATTATTATTTATATCATATCTAACAATTTTATTTGCTGCAATCCAAAGGTTTCCATAAGAATCGCACTCGATATCCTTTATACCCTTTATTTTTCTTATGTCTTTTGAATTTAAATAATATTGTGCATTTTTTACATCATTATCTAATACAATTTTCCATTTTTTATTTTTTAAGTCATACTTCCATATAGTATTTCTACTTGCGGCATATAATGTATTTTCGTGCTTAGCAAGATTTTTAATTATCTTTTTTGGTATTGTTTTGCCAATTACCTTTTCAAATTTTTTATTAGTATTATTATATTTGTACAATCCATCACGAGTTGATGCCCACACAGTTTTATTGAAAACAATTATATCAGTAATATGTGATTGTTTTGAATTTCTGGTCTCTTCATCGTCATTCCATAATTTTATATCAACTGAACTATCATTTTCATTATAAACATATATTCCATTACTTGAACTTGCTATCCATATTTTATTATCAAAAAAAACAAAATTTTTTGTAAATCGTATTTTTCCTTTCAAAAATGTAATTTTGTTATCGTAATTGCCAATTTTATATATTTGATTCTTTGAAGTAGCACACCACACTGAATTATTATATTTTTGCAATGCAAATGTTGTATCAAACGTTGTTTCAATTATTGGATAAGGAATTGTATCTTGTATTTTTAGAATAGCACTATCTACAATATTTACATATTTACATTTATCAATTACAATTATATTTCTTATATATAAATCGTTTTCAATATTATTGAATCTTGTTATTTTTTGTGCATTTGATATATATGGAGCTAAAATAATAATTATAAATAAAATCTGTCGCATAATTGTTTATGTATTTAAATAACAAAAATCAAAAAACTGCTTATGTGTATCATCTATCACACTATAAGCGTATTATGTTGTTTTAGAATATGAATACTCAAATTACTAGGAATAGATATTAACGAAGTCTAAATTTATTATGCATAATTTTAATCTTATCAGTATTTCTCATTATTTCAACTTCAAATATACCTGTTCTTCCTTTAAAACACTCACTATTAATATCAATTTTCCATTCACAATTAGGTGATAGTTCTGGATTAGTGTATATTTCACTTTTTTTAAAGTAAAGTTTTAATCTATAAGTCTGTGTAATATTACTATTTGTTTTAAATGATATTAGAATTTCTTTTAAACATTTTTTTTTATATCCCCTTCTAATTTTTCTGTCTCTTGAATAAATGTTTTTATTTAACTGAGTTGTATCAATTTTGCGACATGTTATTCTTCTTTCTCCTTTAGGAATACCAAGTACTATAAAAGAAGTATCAATTGTTAGATTTGCTACGTGCTTACTTAACTCCCTTCGAACAATAGCAAGTTGATTATCTCTGCTTACAAGTGAATCTCTTGTTATTCTAAGAGTGTCTCTGACAATTTTAATAGTATCCCGAGTTACTACAAGAGTATCTCTTGTTTTTTGAAGAGTATCTCTTGTTTTTTTAAGTTTTTGTTCAAGTTCTTTATTTTTTTTTTCGATAGCTACATTAATCTTTTCTATTTTTTTTATTTTTATATCTTTTTTTCTAAGTTTTTTTTTAAGATTTTTATATCTTTTTTTAAATTTCGTGAGTTTTGCTTTAGTATCGTTATTTTTTTCTTTTAATTTTTTTCTTTCATTTTCTAATTTTTTTATACGTGATAACGCCTTATCACAAGGTGACTGAGAAATACTATTTATAGGGTGTAAAATTATTGTTAATAATACGATTATGGCAAAGATTATTTTTTTCATACAAATAAATATCTGTTTTTTTTAAGCTAAAGATTCAATTTTTTGAAACAATAACTGGCTACACGTATAGTATTGGAAATTATTTTATTTTTTGACAGGATTTACAGGATTAACAGGATTGATTTTTATCCTGTTACGAAATAACTGATAAACAAGACTGTCCAACTTCTGACGGGTAGCCCAATAACTTAGCCAAAATTAGTTTGCTTAGACAAGTAAGGTCTTCGACCTATTTAATGTTGCTTACGCAAGATATATAATAAACGGTATTTCAAAAAGTAAGCTCTATACTAAATAGGTAAAAACTTTTGTATGGGTGTTTAGCTTTATAAGTCATTTGTTTTCAAGTGTCCAGTTAATCAATATATTACACTAACTTACATATCCGTAAACTATTGTTTATCAATAAAAACTATCCATAATTCTGGATAGTTTTTTATTTTTTATTTTTATATTTTTTTATTTTATTTTTAATAGAATCTATCTCTCTCAATGCGTCTTCATTAGCCTCAATTATTGAATCAATCGGAAAACAATACAAACGAGTTTCTAACTTATCTTTTAAATCATCTAAAGCATCTTTTAAATTGTGTAAATCAGCATCAAACTCGTCTTTATTTTGATTATCAATAATAGTCTTTACACTTTCTAATTCTTTATTTATTTTTATCTCTATTTTTTTATATTTAATTTCTTCTTTTTTGTACTTTATTTTTTCAATAATTTCATCATAAATTGCTTGTGATTTTACAGAGTTTTTATCTATTAATTCTTCACCCTTTTTTAGTTCGTTTGTTAGGCTATCTAAAAAATGTTTATCATCTATTCCAAATTGATTTTTGGATATTGCGTCTTTAATATTTTTATAATCACTTGATAATTCTACATTTTCTTTGTTGGCACATTGAAAAAATAAAATCATTGTAAGACACATTATTGTAAAATAAATTATTGTAAAATTTCGATTGTTCATAAATTGTATTATTAATTAAAATTATATGGTAAGTAGTATAACAAAAGTTTTTCAACATTTGTGTTTTTACAATTAGTTATATGACAGCGATTTGTGAAAAAGACGTAAGCCACATTAAAATAGGTCGAAAACATTATTCACGTATTTTTATTTACCTAATTGGGCATTTTTCATTTATCGCTTGACACTTTTGGGATTTAAAACCTTATTTTTTT
>JAOZVK010000224.1 GCA_029938185.1 Bacteroidales bacterium
TCAAATTATTACATTTATAAACTTAAGCAATTTATGTCTTAATACACTAGCTCTTCTTCATTATACAATATGATAGCTTTTTAATTTTTAGCTTTTAACTTTTAGTTTTTAACATAATATGCTTCAAATATCCGATTTATGTATTGGTTATAAATACAAAAAGACAAATAAAATAATTTTTTCTAAGATTAATATATCAGCCAAAAGAGGAGAATTAATAGCTTTGCTTGGAGCAAATGGTGTTGGTAAAAGTACACTTATGAGAACAATGGCAAAATTGCAAACCTCGGTTTCAGGTAAAATTTATATTGATAACAAAGATATTGGTTCATTTAATAGACATGAATTTGCAAAAAGTCTTAGTTTTGTTTCTACTGAACCTGTAAATATTGGAAATTTAAGCGTATATGAGTTGGTTTCATTGGGCAGGTATCCATATACAAATTGGTTTTCAAATTTAAAAACAAGAGATAAAAAAATAATAAAAAATGCTTTATCAATTGTTGGTATTTTACACTTTTCGGATAAAAAAATCAATGAATTAAGCGATGGCGAAAAGCAAAAAGTAATGATTGCACGTTCGCTTGCTCAAGACACAAATATTATTATTCTTGATGAGCCTACTGCTTTTCTTGATATTGCAAATAAATATGAAATTGTTGAAATTTTAAATAGATTGACTAAAGATGAAAATAAAATTGTTATTTTTTCGACTCATGACTTAAATATTGCTATAAAAGAAGTTGATAAAATATGGCTAATGAAAAATAAAAATATAATTGAAGGTGCACCTGAAGATATTGTTTTGGAAAATGGATTTTCTGATATTTTTGATTCTTCAAAAATTATATTTGACAATAAAACTGCTGATTTTAAGATTAACCGAAAGACTACTATTAAGATTAATCTTGTTGGAAATAAAATTGAAAAAATTTGGACTGAAAAAGCTCTCGAACGCTTAGGTTTTAGAATAACTAATGAAAATGTTAATCTAAAATTAAAAATTATTAATAAAAACTCTAAAAATATGTGGATTTTGAGTTATTACACATTTGTAAAACGCTTTACATCGGTATACGAATTGCTGCTCGAATTAAAAATTTACAAAAGTAATATATCGTAATTGTTGATAATTTTAAAGATGTTTATTTGTGGTTACATTTGTAATGTTTATTATTTATCGACTCTTTTCTATATAGTTTTGTTCAAAATTGACAATTATAAAACTTCGCTATCAAATTTATTTTTTACATTCTATCATTTATACATAAATGTTCACATTAGAAAAGAATAGGTGAATACCTTAAATACCTAATATGTTGATTAATAGCGAGTTCCGAAAGTGTTAGGATGGAGTTTTTTATAATAATATATTTTGAATAAATATAAAAGCTTGATAAATAAGCACTTAAAGTTTATAATGGATTTTCCTAAAGGCGATGAGAATTGATTGTATAAATATAATTTAGGAAGAATATAATTAGTACCAAATAAAAAAAAATATAGTTAATTAGAATGCTTCTAATATAGGTATTCATAAACAAATTTTTTGCATTTTAATTGACTGGAAATCAAAAATATTGAATTATTTTTGGCATAAAAAATATAAGACTTGGGGAGTCAATAAATATCGGTATGCCAATATGTCATTATGCGATTTGAATATGTTATAAAATAATATAACATTGAATTTAGAAGAAACAGAGCTGTTTGTTATAAAATAATATAACACTAATTTTCATCACCCAGTTTCATTCCAATAACTAATATGTCATCAATTTGCTCAGTCATTTTTTGGAATCTATTTGCATCGTCAATCCATTTGTCTAAGGTTTCATTAATAATCATTTTTTGAATTTCAAATGGTTGTTTATGGTTATCAAAAAGTAAGTTTCTGAATCTTTTTCTCATAAATTTTTGTTTGTATCTTCCTCCAAACTGGTCTTGAAAACCATCAGAGAATATATATAAGTATGTTGGTTTGTCAATATTAATAATGTGTTTTGAAAACAGTTTTTTATGAACTTTTTTTGACCCGCCAATAGCCATAATATCACCTTTGATTTGAAACATAGTATTATCTTGAATATATACTAATGGGTTTTTGGCTCCTGCAAATTCTAATTGTTTTTTTTCTTTATCAATAACACACAATGCCATATCCATTCCGTCTCTACTATCAGTATGGTCTTGATTTAGCGAAACTCTTATATCTTTATTCAATTCATTTAATATTTTATCAGCTTCATATATTTTTTGAGTGTGAACTATTTGATTTAGATATGTATTTCCAATCATTGACATAAAAGCTCCAGGAACACCATGACCAGTACAATCAATAGCTGCAACAATAATTTTATTTTGGTTTTTCAGTTCAGTAAACCAATAAAAATCACCACTAACAATTTCTTTCGGTCTAAAGAAAAGAAATGAATCAGGAATACTAATTTTCAATTGCTCAATTTTTGGTAACATTGCAGATTGTATTCTACTTGCATAATTGATACTGCCAGTAATATTTTTATTTATACGATGTATTTGAATGTTGGTTTTAGTGATTTCTTCTTTTTGTTTTTCTAATGTTTGATTTGCTGATGATAAGTATTCTTTCTGAGCCATGATTTCTTCCTTTTGAATGTTGATTTCTTCATTTTTTGATTTAAGGATTCTATTATCTTTTTTTCTTATCATACTATTTCTATAGTAATATAAGGCAAATATTAATATTAATCCAATTCCAATGAATAAACCATAGGTTCTTGTTTTTGCTTTGCCAAGTTCTGCTTCATTTATTCTTTGATCTTTTAGTAATATCTCTATTTGGTTTTGTTGTTTTTGTATTTTCAAACTAGTAATCATTTCAGAATACTGAGTATTTTCTTTTGATTTTGCAATAGAGTCTTTAATCTCGGAAAATCTTACAAGGCTATTAAATGCTAATTTTATGTTTGAACGATTTTCGAATGATTTAGATAAAAAGAAATATGATTCTTTTTTGTTTTCAAGATTTTTACTACTCATATTTGATATGGATAGAGATTTATTTGCAAACTCAATAGTTTTTCTATAATTTTCTAATTCAAAATAAATGGCTGCAATTTTGTTGAAAAGTTGTGCTATTTTAGATTTTCTTTCAAGATCCTGATTAATTATTAATGCTTTATTATAATTAATTCTGGCATTAACATAGTCCTCATCTTCAAAATAAACATCTCCAAGCATTAGGTAGGATTCTGCTACAGAGGTTTCATTTTTTTTTATCTTATATCCAATCAATGCTTCTCTAAGGTTTGATATTGCATGTTCTGTTTCTTCAACATTAATATATATCCTTGCAATTAATTTGTGCGACTCGGCAACTAAATCCAATCTATATTTTTCTTTTCGTATTAATAACGATTTGTTGAATTGAATCAAGGCACTATCTTCTAAGTCATTCATCATATACACAATACCTTTTTTATCTAGTACAAATGATAACCCTATTTGATCATTTATTGAAGAGAATATATTGTAAGCTTTATCATAATAATCAGAAGAAAACTCTATATTACCTTGTTCAAAATATGAATTTCCAATACCTATGTAACTGTAAGCTATTTTGTTTGATTTGTTATGTGAATTGAATATTGCTTTGGCTTTGGAGTAATAATCCATAGCAAGGTAATAAACTTTTCTTTTAAAATAATCATTAGCTAGTGTATAGTACATATCTGCTATCTGGATACTATCTTGAGTTTTTTGAGCAATTTGTAGGGCTTCGGCTAAATATTCTGTTGCAATTATTGGTTTACTAAATTGGGTTTTATCATATAGTTTTTTCAATATATTTATAACTGTAGTATCTTCTCTTTTCTCTGTATTATATTTTTCAAGTATTTTTTTAAGACTATCAAGTTCATTTTGAGCATATGAAAATGTTGGTAATAGTAATGTGAATATAATAATTAGTATATATTTATTCATTCTTCGAAAATTTATAAATTTGTTTATATTTTAATATTGGTAAGTCTCCATACAGTAATTTTGGCTATCTGTTATAAAGTTTGTTTTTTTGATATTTAAAAAACAAATCATGTGATAATCAATATTAAATAGGTTGATGACTTTATATTTGTTTTATCAAGTTTATACTACATATATCTTGCCATTAAATCATGCATTATAAGTCTGTAAATATGCACACATAGACAAGTTTTTTTTATTTTAAGTAAATCTTATTTTTCGAAAAAACAAAATATTAGATATTAAGTGTATACAACGAATAATAGCTTGAATATTAATTATTAAATTAATTTGTCTATTTCATTTTTCCATTGTTTTTTTTTCCAGAGAACAAATTGTTCAATTTTTCCATTTTTTAAATGAATTTTTAAGCCATTAGGTACAACAAAAAAAGTTCTGCAATATATTGTCTTTTTAATATTTTTTAGTGGTATATTCAATTCGTGATTATTAAAATTAATATTATGTGATTTGTAAAACAGTCTTTCGTTTGTTAAATATAATTGACCTCCTACAGATTCAATTCCAACAAAGTGATTTGCTGCTCCTTGTTTTATAACAAATTCATTATTGTTATGATTTATTTTCATTTTATTATACTTTAAATGGTACAATTATTCAATGATACAATGGTACAATACTTTGATTAATAATTGATAACAGTTTAGAGTATAGTAAGGTATTTGACCTATTTAATGTGGCGTACTCATCTTTACAAACTACAGTGTACGAATATCAGCTAATTTTAGCTTTACAAAGAGCTTACACATTTTATATTGGTGTGTTTAAATTTTTTAGATAGAAATATAAGGTCTTCGACCTATTTATAGTTGCTTATGCGTTAGTACAAATGTAATTTAATCAGAAAGTTATGAATAAATTGTCTACTAATGCGTGAGCAACTAATAGGTCGAAAACCTTAGTTGTAATATATTTTAAGTACTCTGACAAAAGTTTTTCAACATTTATATTTTGTTAAATTGCAAACTGTCAGTGTATTAATAGAATGAGTAAGCAACATTAAATAAGTTGAAGATCTTAAGTAGGTCGATATATAAAAACAACACTTTTGTTTTTATTATTATGCTGTTTATCAAGCGTAAGCAAAATTGTTAATTATCCATTGTTCATTGTTAATTACTTATATAGTTTTTTATATAATTTTATTAAAAGACCAAGCTTCTGGTTTTTCCATAAACCATTGCTTGGTTTTTGACCATGTTTTTATAAAAAATTCAGACTTCCTATATTTATTAAGATATTCCTCTGACTTCCAATAACTATATGTAAAAAAAACATTATCATTGTGAATATCATTAAGAATTTCGACATGTTCACATCCATCAAAACTACGAATTACATTTACTACATTTTTTACGAATTCTTTAAATTCATTTTTTGAAGAATCCTTGAATGTCATTTTCACTATCCGTGTTATCATAAAATTTTATTCGTATTGTTGAGTTTATATTTAAACCAAATAGTTCTGCAGCTTTTCCTTTGCGTATTGCAATTTCCATTAGATTTATTGAATTAAATATCGCAACAAGTTCACCTTCTGCTACATTATTAAAATGGTCGCTTATTTCGTTAATTCTATTGCGATTGCTTTGAACATATATTGTAAAGTTTCTATTTTTTCTAACTCTGTTAAATAAGTCTACCGAAATATTTGTAAAAATATTTTTGTATGAATCAATATATATTACACTTCCTAAAATAACTGAGTCTTCAATAACTGGTGATAATGCCAATTGCCTTTTAAATTTTTTCTGAATAGAACCAATTTCTTTAAGTTTTTTTCCTTTAATAATATCTTCGGCAACTTTTACAAAAATTTTTATCTCAGGAAAACTATGTAATTCATTTTCTATTTTTCTAATTTTTATTATTTTAGATACAGGCTTATCAAAAATTAAATCAAAAATACCATTGTCAGCTCCTATGAAATATTGATTATCTGCTTCGACTAATAAGTGAGCCTGCTGTTTATCGGCAATACTATTAACAGCAATTATATGTATTGTACCGTCAGGGAAATTTTTGTATGTATTGCGTAGTATAAAACCTGCTTGTCCAACATTAAACAATGTTACTCTGTGAGTTATATCTATAATATTGGCATTAGGACAATTTCTAAGTATTTGTCCTTTTACAGCACCTATATAGAAATCATCAGAATTCCAATCACTTATTAAAGTTATTATAGACATATATTTACTTATTGGCTTATTTTAAGTTATTTAAAAATTTGACTCTTCGAGCCTTTTACCTTACTTACCTAAGGTTTTCGACTTATTTAATATTGCTTTACGCATTATATTAATATTCTAACAATATGCAATTTAATAAAAAATAATTGTCGAAAAACTTTTGTGAGACTACTTATAAATATTTTTACGATATTTTATTATAAATTAATTAAAAAGCAAAAAAATTGTATGTAAACAATCTCCATAAACCACAAATTATACAATTTTAGGCTACCCCTCGTAAAGTTGGACAGTGTTGTTTATCAGGTATTTCATAACAGGATAGAAATCAATCATGTTAATCCTGTAAATCCTGTAAATCCTGTCAAAAAAATAAAATAATGTCCAATATTAAACGTGTAGCCCAATTTTAGTTATTTGAATTGATTAAATACTAAAATCGCACAAATGTAATAAAAGAAAATATCTAATTAATATGTTGTACAAGTATTCATATAAAATTTGTTTTCTAAACTATTTAGATAAACTAAAATATTGTTTCAATATTGTTTGATTTTAAATTTATAAATTACTAACTTTAGTTTTTCTTTGTAGTACAAATATAAAAAATATTATTTAATAATTATGGCAGAAAAAATTATATATTTAACAGAAATAAATCCAATTAGCTTATATGGTATTAATGATGTGAATGTTGGAATATTAAAACAATATTTTTCAAAGACAAAAATAATTGCAAGAGGTAACAAACTTAAAATAATTGGTAATGATTTGGAAATTGAAAAATTTGAAGAAAAAGTTAATTTAATAATTAGATTTTTAGAAAAATACAATAAACTAAGCAAAGAAGATATTGAGTTTATTCTTAATAATGACAATAGCAGTGTAAACAAAACAATTAATCGTCCAGAATTTAATATAATTTTTGGAATTAATGGGAAACCAATAAATGCGAGAACAGATACTCAACAACTAATGGTTGAGGAGTTTATGAAAAATGATTTAATATTTGCTATAGGTCCTGCAGGAACAGGAAAAACATATATGGCAATTGCACTAGCTGTTAGAGCTTTAAAAAACAAACAAGTCAAGCGAATAATTTTAAGCAGACCTGCGGTTGAAGCTGGCGAACATTTAGGTTTTCTTCCTGGAGATTTGAAAGAAAAATTAGACCCATATCTTCAAGCTTTGTATGATGCTCTTTATGATATGATAGCTCCCAAAAAACTTGATGATTTTATTGAAGAAAAAATAATTCAGATTGCTCCTTTGGCTTTTATGCGTGGACGTACTTTAAATAATGCTATTGTAATTTTAGATGAAGCTCAAAACACATCAACGAATCAATTAAAAATGTTTTTGACCAGAATGGGCGAGAATGCAAAATTTATTGTTACAGGAGATATTACTCAAATTGATTTACCAGATAAAAATAAATCAGGATTATTGCAATCAAGAAAAATATTAAAAAATATTGAAGGAATTTCAATTATTGAATTTTCATCACAGGATATTGTAAGACACAAACTTGTGAAACGTATTGTTGCAGCATATGAGGAGCTTTAATTTTTTGGTTTTTTTATATTATGAATATTCAAGTAGTTTTACAAAAGTTTTTCCGCATTCTCATTTATCCAATCAACTGTAATACATTCGTATACAAAAATGTGTAAGCCACATTAAATAGGTCGAAGACCTTAGTTTGATCGGAATAGAAAATTTGTGAATTTAACTTTGACAAAGTTTAAAACTTTGTCAAAGTTAAATTCACAACAAACTATACAAATAAACAAGAATATAAGATATGTTTCGAGTCACAACTTTTTTTGTGAACTTATCTTATTCTATCTAAAGAACGAACCAATTTTTCGTCTTTTTTAATACCTCTATTTGCAAGAATTGTAAATATTACAGCAATAATTGGAAATGCCACTGTAAGCTTGTAATTAATAATAGGCTCAATATCAAGCTTTACAAAAGATAAATAAAAATATGCTAAACCAAGAGAACCTAACAATAAAATAATATTAACTGTGCATAAACGCATTTGAAGTTTTCGTTTTTTGAATAAAAATATTGTAATAATGCTTATTAAGCTTATCACCAAAAAAAGAATACTAAGTGGATACGTGTTTATAACTGCTTCGCTGGCATTTGTTTTCATTAAATAAACTCCTCTGTAATTCATAGTATAAATATCTCCTTTTACTAATAAGTCAGCCAAAGGAAAAAAGAAAATCAGAATCATTGTAATAAAAGCAAGAAATAAATAAATTGATTGAATACGTTGTATCATTTTTTTATGGTTTATGTTAATTTATAAATTTTTTTGATATTTATTATGCCCGTATAATTTTACTATTTCTAATTTTCAGTCGATTAAAATACAGAAATAAATTTGGGCATAAATAAACTTTAGTAGCCACAAATTTATAATTTTATTTTAAATTTATAATTTTTTTAAAGATAAATTCTTAATATATTTGCATATTAAGTATTATAATAAAAATTCTCTTTCATTTTGCTAAGGTAATTTATTGATTAATAGTACATATAATAGTATTAAAAAAGGTCGAAGACCTCGTAAGTAATATTAAACAGGTCGAAGACCTTAA
>JAOZVK010000687.1 GCA_029938185.1 Bacteroidales bacterium
GTGCTGGTGGCGGTGGTTTTGTAGTTTTTTTTGAGTGCGAAGCACGAAAAAAAACACTACAAAACTACTGACACCCAGCACAATGTTAGGTTTTTTATTCAATATTTATTTTATCTATTTCTTTCATTAATCTATCTGTTTCCGAAAGAGCAACAATGATTTTTTGATAATGTAAAATATCATCAAAATTTAGTGTTCTTCCTTTTCTGTCTTTCAGCCATTTTTGGGCTGGTTGATAACCACCAATGTAAAACGCCCACGCTACGAGCGGAATATTTTCAAAATATTGTTCTGCATTTATCCAAATTCTGCCCAATTGTTTTTCCTCGTCTGTTATTTCCCAATCTTTTTTAGCTATTTTTGTTGTAATGTCATTATCGCCGTCAATTGGGTAGCCTGTAATGTATTCTTCTACTTTTGGACTTTCCAGTAAATGTATTTGCCGTATTTCTCCGCCAAATTTCACTAATTGCCAAAATATTTCTTTATTTTTTGGATATGGAATACGAGGAAAATCTATTTTTAAAAAATCTTTATATTTCTCTCTGTAAGTTGGCGAGTGCAAAACTGCGTAGATATAATCTAAAATATCTATTGGGGAAAAAGTATTTTCAGTTTCTACTTTTTCATTCGTAAACACCAAACCCAATTTTTTAGTAATTTGCTCTACTATTTCCTTATTTAGATTTGGTTTGCGGTCTTTTTTTGTGGGAAATCCCTCTTCTTGTTCGAAATAGAGATAAAGAGGGAAGGCGTTTCCTGTACCGAATAATTTTGCACTTGCTGTAATATTTCCTTCAAAAATTTTATTTGTTATAAAATTATGGCGATAATCTTGTGTTGTTTGTCTTGGTACAATTAAGCCAATATTATCTTTTAGTAGATGTTTCATTACATTATATCTTCCATTACAAACAAAACCATTTTGTTTTCCAGAATAAAATGTTTTACGTGTATCAAAAGGTCTGTAATATATATCTTGCCATACATCTACATTATCTATATTTTTAATAATATCATTTTTTGCTCTTCCAATTTTCCAATCTCTTGCATCTTTTGTATTATACTTTTTAGCAATCTCTAATTCACTTAACTCTTGAAAATCTTTTACTGTATTTTTTAATGTTTTTTTTTCAAAATGAATAGTTATAGCATCTCTTATTGTTTCAATGCCAGGAACTTTTTCTATAAATAATTTATCTATTTTAAACCCTCGATTATACTTTTTCTCTGCTTCAAAATCCTTTGGAACAAAGAAAAAATAAGGTTTTTTGTTTTCTAATAAATTCCATTTTATTGTTGATATTCCATTTTTTAATAAATACGGATATTTAATATCTCTTTTTCCAAATATTTCTGAATGGTAAATCTTTCCTAATTCGTTTTTCTTTTTGTTTCCTGTTTTTACAAAAATATTAATTGAAACACCTTGCATTATATCAAATACATTTTGGTCGGTAGAACCATCTTGGCAAACTTCTTTTTTTTTTGCATTTCCGTGTAAATCAAGAATATATATTTTATCAAAACTACTTAACAAATATTTTCTCATTTGCCTGTGAGTAATGCCGTCAATAAAACTATTATTTGAGATATAGGCTAAAATACCTTCTCCATTTTTGTCTATATAATATTGCCCGTATCTAATAAATTTTATATAATCGTCATCAAGATTTATCTTTCTTTCGTTTAAATCTTTTTTGTAATCTTTTAAAAGGTTTTGTATCCACTCGCTTTTATTCGTACTACTTACAGCATAAGGCGGATTTCCAATAACACACATTACAGGCGTATCTCGTTTTATATGATTGGCTTCGTTGGCTTCTGTACTTAACCAACTTGAAAACAAAGTTCCTGTATCGGGGTGATGTTCTTCGAGTGAGTTTGTAAGGTAAACATTAAATCTTTGATTTTTAGTTGATTTATAACCTGTTTCAGTCAAAAGCATATCTAATTTAAGATGTGCCATTGAATAAGAAGCCATTAAAAGTTCAAAACCATTTAAACGTGGTATTAAATGCTCTTCTACATATCCGCTCCATGCTCCTTGCATTGCTTTAAAACGTTTGCTATAAATATATTTTACCACTTCTGCCAAAAATGTTCCTGTTCCTGTTGCAGGGTCAAGTATTTGCACCTTGTGTACTTCTTTTTCTATTTGTTTATATTTCTTGTTTTTTTTGTCAAAAGTTTGAGTATCTAATTTTATTTTTGTTTTTGTTGTGTCAGCAAGTCCTTGCGGCAAGTCAAATTCTGTTTTCAGAATATCATCAACCGCACTAACTATAAAATTCACAACAGGTTCAGGTGTGTACCAAACTCCTCTTGCTTTTCGCAGTTTTGGGTCGTATTCCGAAAGAAATGTTTCGTAAAAATGTATTATCGGGTCGTGGGTTTGTGTGCTTTTACCAAAGTTTTTTAACAGTTGTTCTACGTTTGTAGCTCTAAAAACTTCTGCAAGGTTATCAACCGTTCTTACAATTCTTTCGTCAATATCAGGTCCGGCTACATAACCAAAAAGTTTACGTAAAAACGGATTTGATTTTGGGATTAATTCGGCTGCTTCTTGTCGGCTAAAATC
>JAOZVK010000688.1 GCA_029938185.1 Bacteroidales bacterium
CGTATTGTTGTTTAAACATATACAACCACATTAGATACTGCTCCTGAATCGCTGATGTAATGTAATAAGTAAATAAAACATAACTTGCTATATATGGGGATTATAAGTAAATTCAAGGATAATTGTAACATGTAAAAGTAACATGTAAAATAAGATTAAAAAAACAACAATCAATGACAAATGAAGAAATAGAAAAGAGCATATCATTGTGCTTAATGCCATTTATTTTATTTTTTGTTTCGCCTACGGCTCACAAAAAAATAAAATAAACGTCATAAGCACATATCCGTTAGCGGTAATCAAAAAAAAACAAAAAATGACAGAAATAACTATAAAAGATAAGCAAAAATATCTTAATGAAAATTACCCTTTTGCAGAACAGATTGAATTAACAGATATTAAACAATGTCTCCATTGTGGACAAAATATTGAAGTTGGGAAATACAAAGTTTTCAAAGACAAAAGTGGATTTGAATTTATTTGTTGTCCTAACGCCCCAAAATGTAATGGCACTTTAATAGACTGGATTGAAATTAGTTAAACATACTAATAAAAATAAAAAAAATGAGTGATTTATATCATTGACAAAAAGAATTAGGAGAACAAAAATTGTTTTTAAAACGTTTTCAAGAAAAATATAAAACGATTGAAAAATTTAAAATTATTAATGATAAACAACAATATTCTAATTTGCTATCAGGTGTAAATACAATAAAGTCAATATTTGATAAAATTTCAGTGCATTTTGCATACAATTATAATATATTTTCAATACTTAGAAATATTGAGACCAAAGAAGAAATTACACATACCCCTTTTTTAACTAATTTGTTAAACATAAATGGAATACATAAACAAAAAAAACTTTTTTATAAAGCATTTATTCAACAATTATTTAAAAATGACAAGGCTAAGGTTGAATATTTTACAAAGATTGATACAGATTATTTTTTTATAGCAAGTGAAAGAACAACCTTTTTTGGAAGATTAGATATTTTAATTGAACATTACAGTAAAGAAAATCCTTTTGTTATTTGTATTGAGAATAAAATATATGCAAAAGACCAACCTTTACAACTTGAACGTTATTACAAATATTTAAAGAGTAAAAATTTAGAAGATAGCCAAATTCTACTTATTTATTTGACAGTTTATGGAAATGAACCAAAAAAAGCACCTGAAAACTCACAAGCCTATATAAATGCTGAAAACAAGAAGGGTAAGATTTCTATAAGTTCAGAATTATATGATAAACTGCGTAAAAATGGTATTTTGAAATTAATCAGTCACAAAAACAATATAAAAGAGATTTTAAAAAATACAATACCAAATATTAAAGCAGAAAATGTTAAACAAACAGTTAACCAATACTATAAACTAATAAAAATTTTATAAATTATGGACACATACGAAAATGAGATTTATGAGTTCGTTGCAAAAAAAGAAAATTATAAATCAGCAGTTGAAATTTCAAATATATTGCCAAAAATGCGAAAACGAATAGTAAAAGATTTTTGGGAAAGCGTGAAAATAAAACTCAAAGAAGAAAATAATGAATGGATAGTAAAATTGTCTGATAATGTTTTTGATGAATATTCTTATTTGCAAATCTCAAAAAATGAATGGAAAAATGCTGTTAATATTAGGTATGAAAAATTACATAGCAATTTTTATCATGGAATACATACAAATAACTTAAATATAAAAGAAATATATGAAAAAGAAAAAATCATTGAATATCTTAAAAAAGAAAATTTACCTGTAAATTTTAATCATGCTTTTTTTTATAGCTATCATCAAGATAATGAGGATTTTACAACTCTACAAACTCAAATAAAAGCATTACCAAAAGAAAAAGAAAATTTTGTAAATGAAGTTGTCAATTTTCTTATTAATTTTGTAACAGAAAATGAAAAACATATATCTGAATTTTCTAAAATGCAAAAATAACTTAAATTTAAATACTATGCAAGCAATTGAAACAATTGGAATTATTAATAACAATAATATCCTTAAAATCCAACATAAAATTAAAAAACAATTTCTGAACAAATCAGTAAGAGTGTTAATTTTATTTAATGAAGAACTTGAAAGCACAGACGAAATTGACGAAATTGATGAAAAATTATGGTTAAAATCAATTTCTAAAAATAGTGCTTTTGATTTTTTAAATGATAAAGAAGAAGATATTTATTCATTAACTGACGGCAAATCTTTTGAATATGAAATATAAAATAATATTAGTTCCATTTCCGTTTGATGACTTATCGCAAACGAAAGTTAGACCGGCAATTTGTCTAACAGATACAATTGGAAAATATCATCATGTTGTTATAGCTTTTATTACAAGTCAAGTAGTAAAAGCAACAGAAGCAACAGATATTAAAATAACGAATTTGCAAAATACAGGATTAAAAGTAATTTCGGCAATAAAATTGCATCGTATCGTAACAATATCAACTGATTTAATAAAACGAGAATTAGGAAAATTACCTTCTTGAAATGTTACTGCAATTTGATTACTTCGAGCCTCTACTATTTGTTTGCTCAAATTACTAATTGTTTCGTTTTGTTTTTGTT
>JAOZVK010000225.1 GCA_029938185.1 Bacteroidales bacterium
AAAATTAGAACTAATAATATTGTTGTAATTTATTAATTTTTATAAGCCCAGTACATGGGTAGCCTCCTTACGGATTTTTGGCACAATTTGCAGAGTTTGACCTAATAAACTGTGTTACTCTGCGGTTAAAACTATAATACAAAAAAATAAGAAGATATATAAAAAAAACTATAAAATAAAGGAAAATCATGGCATACGATTTAGTAATAGGAAAATCAAACAAACTCAAAGACAATCCTGTGATAGCAGGAGGTATAGAGTTTAGTGAATATGAGACCATTTGTTCGATGGCAAAACGAACAGATATTTATCTCATCAATAGTATATCAAACCTTTTTTATGACCAAAGTTTTGCTGTCGATGAGTTGGAAACTGCTATATCTCAACTTTATCCACTTTTGCAGACTGTGTTAAAAGATAAAGAAAGAGTTTTGTTGTATAAATTGATAGCGATAGTAAGTTATGCAATTTATCTAAATCAACCGTTGCATGGTGTTGCGGATTAAAAAATTTAAAGGAGAATTAAAAAGATGAAAAATTTTGACATTAAAAATAGAGTAAAGCTATATAGCCCTGATGATTTTCAGGCATTGGGTAAGTTATCTTGTTTTAGTGATGATGATGAGATTATAGAACATTTGGAAGAAGCAAGTGATGAGGGGTGGTTTGCACTCATAGATGGCGATTTAGAGATTGAAGGGAATTTAATATTAGACGATTTTTTTGAGGAAATTTTATCTACCTTTGATAAAAATCAAGATGACTATATACAGCTTTTATGGATAACAGGAGAGTTAAACATCTCAAAAACTTTACACATTAAGGAGGTCGAAAACTATTGTGATGATATGGTTGTTGAAAAAACAGTAAATGCTAAAAATATTATAGCTGGTGGGATAAATCTTTATTTTTTAGATAAAATCAACTTATCAGGTATCTATTATTATAAGTCAAATGCCGAAGGACTTCTTTCTATTAAAGGACAAAATAATATTTTTATAGAAACAGACAATAATAATAATTGGCAAATAAACAAAAAGACTTATGATTTATATGAAGGCTTATCAAAAAACAGTATTGGAGAAATTTTTAATGATATGTATGATTTTATAGTTCTTGTCGATGATTTGTATTTTTTAAAAGAAGAGTTATTTATAGAAGAGTTGATAAATGGTAACAATATTTTTAATTAAAGGCTAAAAATGGAACAAACAGAGATACAAGAAATCATAGATGATACTATGAAAGAGTTTTATGAATACGAAGAGTATGAAGATTGTGAGGGCAAAGGACCTGGCTTTAGTCTTAGTTTTAAACATATAAACTCTATAGATAAAATTGACTTTAAAGAGCTTGAGTGGATTCATTTTGACAGCAACAAAATAAAAAACATAAACAACATTGATTTTAAAAAATTACTTGAACTTGATTTGAGTGATAATGAGATTGAAAACATAGACAATATTGATTTCAAAAATATAAACTGGCTTCGTTTGGATAATAACAATATAGAAAACATTAATTATGAAAATTTATCTAAACTTAAATTTATAGCTCTTAGTGGAAATCCATTGTCGCAAAGTAGTTTAGATGTTTTGGAGATGTTGAAAGGCAAAGGTGCTGAAGTGTATTTTGAACCAAATGAGAAAAAAGAAGAAAAGAATAGTATGTTTTCAAGATTATTTGATAAGATAGGAAAAAAATGAATAATATAAAAAACATAATAATACAAGCATTTGATAATGTTTCTTATCCTAAAGATATAACTTTATATGTTGCTCAAGCTCATGATAATCATGAGTATGATGAGGATAAAAAATACAAAAAAAGTGATTTTGTTGGTAAATGGCAAGATATTCCAGATAGCCATATAGAAGATTGTTATTGTGCTTTTTCTCATTTAGAACCTGATGGAGTGAGATTTTATCTACCTGCTTTTATGTTGTGGGTGCTTGATAATTATAAAGCTAAAGAAGAAGAGGTCAGCTATGCGACATTTTCAGCATTTATGAAATTTAAAAGCAAAGGCTTAGAAAGTTTTCACAATGAACAATTTTCACTATTTAACAAAGAACAAAAATATGCTTGTGCTATGTTTTTAAAATATTTTATAGACAAATATAAAGAAGAGATAGATTTTAATATGGAGATAAAAGTTGCAAAAGAAGCTTTTTCTTATTCTGTTCGTTGTGTGAGATTTATTGATAAAAAAAGGTAATTATGAAAAAACTAACAACACTAATTTTAATAATATTTGTAAGTATATTAACAATACAACTATGGGGGCAAGATATGGATAATAATAAAAAAGTAGATAAAGAAGAGGTTTTAGAGGTTATTGTCTCTTTCAAAGATTATACCCCATTTGCTTTACAAGATCAAATGGAAGACGGCGAATTGCTTTTTTCTCATGCTTTGGAGTATTTTGTAGAGAGTCCAAAAGAATTTTATGGCAAAAGATTAGAGATTTTTACTGATACAGAAATATCAAAAAAGAATGTTTTAAGAAAAGAAGATACTAAAATTACTTTTAAAATACAGCGAAAATATATCGTGAAAACTTATCAAAACAAAGATGGAACTGCAAATACTTATGAAGCATATTTGGGCGAAATATATAAAAATGGAGAGATAAAGGAGGCATCAGACATGAAAGAAATATATCTCACTCATGAAACTTTTGATATAATAGCAAAGTATGCAAAATCAAATGGCTCAAGTATTGGGTTGGGCGATGGACACTTTGCTTTTATAAATAATTATGAGATAAAATATTATGAAAAAATTAACAGAAATAACAAGGAATTCTCTGCTTTATTGTTGCAAGATGAAAAGACAAAGCAAAAATTATTTATTTATAAATTTTATGAAAAGCTAAAATGGAGGTATGAGTGTATGGTAGAAAAAGTTGTTTCAGACTCATTGGACGAGCCACAGCAACACGGTTTTCCAAATGATTTTTTTGATGCGAATGAATGGTTTAAAGAAATTTTGCAAGAAATACCACAAGGTGATGGTTTTATTACCAAAACAGAGTCGGAGAAAAGAGCCAAAGAGTTTCTAAAAAAACAAAAATATGCCGATAAATATAAAATAGATACTGCCAAAGCGATAGATAATGGAAAACCATATTGGAATGTTTGGTTTGAAACTGTTGAGAGAGATATAAAACCAAATCAAGGACTTATAGAGGTAGACAAAAAAACAGGCAAAGCAAAATGGATTTATTTAAAATGAAAAAACTAACAACTATAATATTGATTATGATAACTTTTTTAACAACAGGTTGTCTATCAAATAAAGGAGACAGCAGTATGAACAATAACTTATACATACAAAATAGCAAAAATAGATACAATGATATTAAAATTTATTTAGATGATAAACTGGTTTTTGATGAAGATATATCTACAACTGATAAAAGACCTGCAATAGTCAAAGAGCTTTTTGTTAAAGATATTATGTCAAACAAAACTATAAAAGTAATCGTAAATAAAAAAGAATATATTGAAAAAATAAATGATACAACGATAGAAATTCTTATTAATCTTGATTATCCTAAGATGTTAATACAACAATATACTGAGAAAATTAAATTTAAATAGTGAGATACTGATATATGAAATTTGAAAAACTAACAACTATAATATTGATATTATTTGTAAATATATCAATGGCACAACTATGGGGGCAAGATATGAGTTTAAAAGAATTCACAGACAATGAAATTATTCAAGTCAAGGTTTGGAATGAAAAATTTGAAGTAGTAAGAAAAATAAACACATTTTTGGAGCTGACAGATTTTCAAATACAATGGGATAAAAAAGAGCAAATAATAGAAGATGGGATTGTAAATTTTGATTTTAAAATAGATATAAAAACTGGCAATTCAAAAAGCCAAAGGTGGCTATATAACCCACGACACGGCTATGCAAAAGTATTGACAAAAGCAAAATCGCCACTGTATAAGGTGAAAAATCCTGATGAATTTGCAAAAACTGTGTTGGGAGATTATTTGGTAGATATTTGTGTAGTATTTAAAAAAGAACATTCTATAGATACAAAATCTAATTATCTTTATTTAGAATTTTTAACAGATGTTTTGTTTGTTTCATCTGGTATAGATAGTAGCAAAGGAAAAGGATATTTCTATAAAACAGGAGAAAAATGGACTATTAGTGTTTTAAAAAATAAAGTTGATGAAATAATAAATATACTAAAAGAAAATCAAACAAAGCTAAAATCAATTGACGATATTGTCTGTTATCAAATTGAATATAACCATAAAAATAGATTAAAATATTTTGAGATTTTAATTGATAATGAGCTTATAAATACTACATTATTTGTTGATATTATTGAAAAGTATTCTAAAATAAATCAAAATTTTTCAGATAAACACAATATGCTATTGACAAAAATTTATATTTTATTGCTCAAAAACAGAGAACTTAATCATATAAATAGAATATATAAGAATTTGAGCTTGGAGATGAGGTATCATTTTTTAGAAACATTACTAATAAAGCTTAAGATATATTATCAAGGAATACAAGACCCATTTAATCTGTATGGAAAAGAACAAAGACAACAATTTATATTTGATTGTGTTGAAAATATTATATTGTTTGATAGTAGCGAAAAACAAGCTTATTTCAAACTGTTAGAACTGATCATAAAAGATAATAGATATTTTTTTAGTCCTACAAATTTTATAAGATTTAAAGAAAATATGATAGAAAGTATTAAGGAAAATGTGTGGGATATTGACAAAAAAGATATTGAAGTTTTAGAGGAGTTATTCAAATGAAAATAATGACAACATCATTGACGGTACTAATTTTAATAATAACGATAAACTTATTTGCTTAAAAATCGGGGGACAGCATACCAATTAATTTAAGAAGCAAAAAATCGGGGGACAGTATACTGATTAATTTAAGAAGTAAAATAATACAGGTGCAAATGAAAATAAAGAATTTTATGATAAAATAGAATTGATTATAAAAACAAAAAAGCAGGGCGACCAAAAAAGATTGGTAATTGAATAAATGGGTATACTGTCCCCCGATTTTAGATACCCGATTTTAGATATGAAAGCATTGAATAAAGTTTTTGATTTTACATTGGGAAAAGATGATATTTTAAAGCTAAATCCTGATGCTGTTGTTGATGATATTTTTGAGTTTATGAAAGAGCTTGGGTAAAATAAAGGAAATAGAATTATGCTTAACAAAATAGAAAGCATTTATCAAACAATCGCAGATAAAATAGTGAACTCAATACCACAAAAGTGGGAAACGGCTTGGATAGAAGCTGAAATCGAGGAGGATTATACAGGGATTGATGGATATTTTTAAAATAAAAATAAAAATAAAACTGATGCTTTTGAGTGTTCGGATGTTATCTTTGATGCTTTTGAATAGATGCGGATTTATTTTTCAAATACAAACAAAGAACGATACAATATGGCAATATTTAAGTTAGATTCAAATGGAAAGTTTAAAATAAATTTTAAATGGGTAGAAGATGAATAAAATATATAATTTAGTATTTAAACAAGGAGAACAAGATGACAGTATTTAGCAAAGTAATAAAATTATTTCAAAAAAAAGAAAATTTTTCAAAAAATTTAGTAGGTTGGGAGATACCTCTATCCAATGAATCTAAACTGATGAGTTTTATCGAAACTCAAGCATATCTTGAAAATTCGATAGATCATATAGGTTGTTCAATAAAGCTTGAGTTTGAAAATAATACTATAAGCAAAATCACGCATTTTGATGATGGTGTAATAGACAATACAAGCACAAAACGAGATCAAAAAAAAATAGACAAAATGAATTCATCTCATATGAAGTTCGAAAAAACAGAGGGGAATTTGATATTTCAAATAACCAAAAAGAAAAAAGGATTGCACCAAATAGGTGGTATAGCTCCTGAAAGTCTAACGATACCAACAACTAAAAATATAGGAAAATTTCAATATTTGGGTTATATCAGCCACGAGGATGATTATTTTAAGTGGTTGTCTTTTAAATTTTATATTGTTTGTCCTATTTATTTAAATTTTGACACTTTGTTTTTGGATTATTCAAATCCAAATAAGCCAACAATATACAATAAAAAAGAGCTTAATGATTGTGATACATCTTATGATTGCATTAATAATGAATCTTATATTGTATACAAAGATTATCCTTTTGGGTTGGAGGGGGTGTATGGATTTGGCAATGCTATGGGGCATACTGGTGTTCCTAATTGGTTGCAATATCCAAATATCCCAAGATGTCCAAAGACAGGAAAAACGATGAAGTTTTTGTGCCAGTTAAATAGTTATGGTGGGATTATGGTCAAAGAGACAAATATAAATCCAAACAAAAAGAATATGAAAGCATATTTCAAAAAACTTAATTTTGCGATAGATGGTGATTTGTATGTTTTTGTGGAGCCATCATCCAAAATGGCTTGTTATATCATACAAAATACATAGTGGTTTCTTTGTAAAGGAAAATCATGGCATACGACTTAGTAATAGGAAAATCAAATAAACTCAAAGACAATCCTGTGATAGCAGGAGGTATAGAGTTTAGCGAATATGAGACCATTTGTTCGCTGGCTAAACGAACAGGTATTTATCTCATCAACAGTATATCAAACCTTTTTGATGACCAAAGTTTTAGTGTCGATGAATTGGAAACTGCTATATCTCAACTTTATCCACTTTTGCAGACCGATTTAAAAGATAAAGAACGAGTTTTGTTGCATAAATTGATAGCGATAGTAAGTTATGCAATTTATCTAAATCAACCGTTGCATGGTGTTGCGGATTAATAAAATTTTAATTCAAGGAGTAAAATATGAATAACAATAGAAAAAAAATAGATATAGAGCATTATATTAAAAAAAATACAATAGATATATTGAAAAATCTTTTTGATACAAAAATTTCTGAATTTTTTTTAGAAAAAACATTATTTTATACTTCAGAACAATCACTTAAGAAAAAAGAGGCAGATATTGTTTCTATAACTGATATTATTTTAAAAACTGATTTGGGAATATTTGCGATAAATTCATCACACATAGATTGTAGAGATAAGATAAATATTGAAACTTATGAATACAAATTGTCAGAAAGTTTTGAGGAGGGAGATGACTATACCTATATTTCAAGCCATCCTTTATTTGCCGAAAGTATTGAAAAAATAGAGTTTTGTGAAAGTAGAGTAAAAAGCATCAAAACTTTTTATGCTCAAAATACAAAACCAAAGTTTAGAGGATTGTCTATTGAATTTAATTCTGATGATAAAATATTTATAGAATTTCAAAGAAATATAAATAAAACAGTTTCTCATTTTGGCATACATGCAGATTTTTTAATTACAAATTTTAAGCCTACTTATCCATTCTATGAGTGCCTAATTTAAGAGAAAAAATAATATGATATTGAAAAACGAAGCAAGAAAATATATAAAAACAACATGTGGAGATGGTTGGCTATCTTTTGTAGATAAAGTATATCAAAAGCTCCCTACTGGAACTATCATTACACAAGTTTATCAAAAATATGGAGCTTTGAGATTTGATATTGAGCCAGAAAATATAGACTTTGAAACTTTTTTAGATACCATAGAACAGATAAGTGAAAAAACTTGCGAGATATGCGGTGAGATAGGAGATGAAAAGATTGTAAATGGTTTTGTAGAAACTCTTTGTGATAACAAAACTTGTATGGAGAAGTGTCTGTATTTGGATACTTTATAAAAATAAACTTTAAGGAAATGAGAAATGAAAAAATTAACAATGCTAATTTTAATATTAGCGACAACTTTATTTGCAGCACAAGTAAAGCAACAAAATAAAAAGGAAATATGTATGAATACGATTGATTTTAAATTTTCAGAAAGCTGGAAACTAACAGCATTTAAGGACACTCCAAAAGGAAAAGAGGGATGTATGCTCCTAAGAGGAAATAGCAAAAAAGAAGTTGTAGGTGTGATACGAGCTAAATCTATCAGTAAAACTTTAGCAGAGTATAAGAAAGATGCTTATGATGTTATCTTTGGTGAGATGGTAGAAGAGTTAAGCGAGATGGATATAGCATTGAAAATAAAAGGAAAAAGCAAAGTAGAGATAGTAAATCCAAAGTTTGCAGATGGTTATCTTGTGGTGTTTGACGGAACGATAAGAAGCACAAAAACAAATCAAACAGTTTGGGTGGTTGCTTTTCACACGAGAGAGAATTATTATGTATTTACATTGATTTCTCCCACCAAACAAGAGCATTTACAACTTTGGACAGACAATCAAAAAGATTTTGAAAGCATACTTGCAAGCTTGACTATTGAATGAAAAAACTAAACAGAATATCAATCACAATCAAACAATTATTCGCTTTTCTGATAAGTAAGTGTAATTTTACAAAAGAGACAGAAGTGACGAAAGTAAAAAAGATTTTAAGTGAAAATTTAAAAGTGCCTTATGGTATATTTGGTGTTATTGAATCAACGAGATATTTTCCGCCAAGGGAGCTTCTAAATCAATTTCTATACAAAGGATATGATCCATGTGTTCAATATGGGAAAATGAACAATTGGAAGCCGACTGTTTTAAATGAAAATCAATATAGTTCCATCGTTGAGTGGTGGCAAATAGAACACTCAAATATAAAAGTTGATTCTTTAGATAAAACAAATTGGAATGAATGGACTAATGCAATACTTGAAGAGCGAGGAATTAAATTTCCTGTT
>JAOZVK010000226.1:0-5673 GCA_029938185.1 Bacteroidales bacterium
AGAATAAAATTAGAACTAATAATATTTTGTAAATTATTAGTTTTTATAAGCCCAGCTCTGCTATATATTTTCTTTCTATATTCGCCAAGTATCATGTCATATTCTGGGATATATTCATTTAAATCTCGTTTTTCCATAAATAATTCATTCCAATCCTCAAACGATATAGTTTCTATGTTAATACTTTCTAAGTCAATTTCTTTATACTGATTTTTATTTGTTATTTTTTCTATAAATAAAGATAATCTATTGATAATATTTTCATTTTCAATTGATAATATCTTTTGAAAAAGAAGCAATTTTTGTTCTGCAATATTCTTTGTTTTCATATCATTATTATTTATAAAGTATTCTGTATTATAAAATTTGTCTTCTTCAATTTTTCGTCAACCAGTTTTAAGTTGGACGCTTTTTAACCGCAAAGTTACACAAAGTTTCTCTTTAACTTTATGGTTGAAACCATTTGAAAAACAAGAGTGTCCAACCTTACGCGAGTAGCCAAAAATCCGTGTTACTCAGTGTAATCCGTGTGCTCCTCGTTCCTAATTTTTTGTCCGACTATGTGTGGGTAGCCAATTTTTCGTTTATGAATTTTTAAACTGGTAATAAAATCAGTATTATTGATGTATGTCGTCAAAGTGTGAAAAATATTGTGTTATCAAAATTTTAACAATTTATTAAATTGTATTTCTGTTTGCTTGTCTAAATTTAGTGTTACCATAATATATAATTTTTGATATTGACCTACTTATGATACATAATTAACTGTTGATAAAAATAGGTGAAAACTTTTGTATGCTTGCTTATAATCTATTTAAAAAAATTCACAACTTTTGTGGTCAGCAAAGTGTGTACATTAATCATTCTTCAAATCAAATAGCTCTTTTAAGGTCTTCGACCTATTTAATGTGGCTTACGCGTTTTTACATACTACTGTTATATAGCTAATTGCAAAAACCTAAATGCCGAAAAACTTTTGTTATACTACTTAATTTATCATTTACCGATTTATGATACGAAGAGGGTAGGTTTCCTAATTCTCGTTTTATCAAATCTGTTGATATTGTAACGATACGATGCAATTTTATTGCAGAATTTACTTTTAATCCTGTATTTTGTAAATTTGTTATTTTAATATCTGTTTCCTTGAACATAAATATTTACTATTCCATTTTTCACTTTACTTTTTGTAATAATATTTATTATACGTTGGGTTATATCATACAAACCATTATATTTGTCTGTACTTATGCTTATTGTTTCTTGCATATATATTTGTTATTAAAATTTATTATTCACCAAGTTTATTTATGCAACTTAAAAAGGCTTGAAGAGCCAAATTTATTATGTTAAAACTAAAAACTACAGTAAATATCTCATCATCAAATATAAATATAAATTATATTACTCCAATGTTTTTTATAGGTTCATGTTTTGCCGAGAATATTGGCAATAAATTACTTTCTAATAAATATAATGTAGATATAAACCCATTTGGAGTTTTGTATAATCCTATCTCAGTAAAAAATAGTATTGATATACTACTTGATAACTACAATTTTGTAGACAAAGATTTAAACTACAATAATAATCTTTGGTTTAGCTTTATGCATCATAGTAAATTTTCGGATATTAATAAAGAAAAATGTTTATCAAATATAAATAATCAAATAAAATCTTCAATTGAATTTTTGAAAAAAACTAAATATATTTTCATAACATTTGGAACTGCATGGGTTTATAAGCATATTGCATTTGACAAAATTGTTAGTAATTGTCATAAATATCCTTCAAAAATATTTGAAAGATATTTGCTTGATGTTGATACTATTACACAAGATTATATTGAGTTAATTGCTCGACTAAAAAACTATAATCCCGATATTGAAATTTTTTTTACATTAAGTCCTGTCAGGCATTGGCAAGATGGTGCTACTGGAAATCTAATAAGCAAATCAATTTTGATTATGGCAATTGATAGAATTTTGAATAAAACCCAAAAATCGCATTATTTTCCTGCTTATGAAATCGTTATGGATGAATTGAGAGATTATCGTTTCTACGAAAAAGATATGTTACATATAAACAACATTGGAATTGAATATATATGGGAGAAATTTTCAGATGCTTATATCAATAAAGATACAAAGGAAATACAGAAAGAAATTCAAAAAATTATAAATGCCACGAAGCACAAATCTTTTAATGTTAATTCAGATAATCATCAAAAATTTGTTCATACTAATATTGAGAGTATAAATAAACTAAAGTCAAAATATAAGTATCTAAACTTTGATAAAGAAGTTAAACATTTTAATTCTCAACTAAACACCAACAAGTAAAAGCCCTAAACTTTAGGGCTTTATTATGTAATCATGATTAAATAAGGTGAAAAAACCTTACTTAACAAGTAGCTTCTTTATTATTGACTTTTCATCATCAAAAGTTACTTTAACTAAATACATTCCTTTTTCACAATTTGACAATCTAACTACAATTGCATCAGTTGAGCTAATTTCATTTTCTTGTTTATGAATTATCTGTCCTATAACATTTATAACTTCAACAACTTTTATCAAATCTTCTGATTCAACTTTAAATTTATCTTCTGTTACTGGATTTGGATATAAATTTACATCGTATGATTTCATAGAATTAAAATTTCTTAATGCAATGTTTTGTGAACTTGCTATTGTATTAAAAGCAAGGGTTAATATAAGTATTCCTAATATGGTAATTATTATTTTTTTCATATTTCAAAATTTTCAGCATTCCTTTTAGCCTTTATGTTGCTTACACTTAAACAATAATACTTTTTTGATTTTTTAATTAAAAAAAGCAAATAAATTTGCGTATAAATATTATCATTAAAGCTTTTTTATTTATACGGTAGCTCTATTATTTTGTTACAAAATAAATACTTTTATATATTTTTTTTTATTTTTTTATAAATCAAATAATGGTAATTTACTAATTATAAAGTATTCTACTGTATTGAGACATAAATTTATTAAGTTTTATAAATGTAGTAATTTGACAGGATTTACAGGATATATTAACATGTAAATCTTGTCTAAATAATACTAAAGAAATTTATGACTTGTTTCACTACTTTCTTAAATTATTATATTTATAAATTATTTATCAGTGTATTATACTAATAAATGTAAGAAACTATTAAAGCACCTTTGCCAACTTATCAATCAGTATTTTTATTATTAAATTTTAAAACCACTTCTAAATCATTTGGGGTATCAATAGCATAATTTTCAATATTTGTTATTGCTACATTTATACTATATCCATTTTCAATCCAACGATTTTGCTCTAACGATTCAGCAATTTCTAAAGATGATTGTTTTATTTTTGTTATTTGCTTTAGAATTTCAATATTGTATCCGTATATACCTAAGTGTTTATAAAATTTAGCCTTTTTGTGCCACTCATTTTTTTCTATTTTATGAACAAACGGAATTGGCGAACGACTAAAATAAATTGCTTCATTTTTATTGTTTATAATTACTTTGGGACTATTGGGATTAAATATAGTTTCAGTATCGTTTATTGGTTTTATTAGTGTTGCTATTTGTGTGTTATTATCTTCAAAACATGTTTTTAGTTTTTCAATATGTTCTTTGTGTATAAAAGGTTCATCTCCTTGTATATTAATTACTACATCAAATATTATATTTGATTTTTTTGAGTGTTTTTCTAGAGCTTCTGCACATCTGTCTGTACCACTTTTATGTTCTGGGGAGGTCATTATTGCTTTTCCTCCAAATTTATTAACAGCATCAAATATTCTTTTATCGTCTGTAGCAACAATAACTGTTTCTAAAACATTCGAAACACGTTCGTATACGTGTTGAATCATATATTTGCCTTTTATTTTTATTAATGGTTTACCCGGAAATCTTGTTGAGGCGTATCTTGCAGGAATAATACCGATAATATTCATTTTTTTAATATTAGTTTTTTGCTCTTTGATAAAAGAATTGTCTTATTTATTGCGCAAATTTATATCAAAAAATAAATATTAAGAAGTAATTATTCAACAATATGTAAAAAAATTTGGCGTAAGCAAGATAAAAAGGCTCGAAGAGCCAGAATTATTCAAAATTAACTTTATTCTTAATTATATATATTGGTCTTCCTCTTACCTCATCGTATATTTTTCCAATATATTCGCCAATTATCCATATTAACATAAACAAAAAACCAATAAAAATAATAATTACTACAACTAACCATTTATATAGATGATAATATGCATCGAAAACAAAAAAATCTACAATCTGAATTAATAACACCACCAAGCCTACCAAAATACTGATAATTCCAAGCACCAAACCAATACGAAGTGGTAGAACAGAAAAACCCAACATGCCAGACATGCCCAATTGGGCTAATTTAGCTATACTATAATTTGATTCTCCATCTTTTCTATCGGGTCTATAATAATCGACAAATGTATGATTATAACCTGTCCATGCCACAATACCTCTTATATATCTTGATTTTTCGGGCATTTTATTTATTTCTCTCAAAACCTTTTTATCTATTAGTCTGAAATCTCCAACATTTCTAGGTATATTAACTTCTGAAAAGTTTCCAAGTAATCTATAAAATATTTGCGATCCTACTTTTTTTAAAAAATTATCTTTACGGTAATTCTTTCTTCTAGCATATACTATATCGAATCCGTTTTCCCATTTCTTTATCATTTCGTCAATAATTTCGGGTGGGTCTTGCAAATCACAATCCATTGAGATAATTGCATTACCGCTAGCATACGATAAGCCTGCAGTTAATGCAGATTGGTGTCCAAAATTTCGACTTAAATCAATAAATTTTATATGCTTATCATTATTTGATAATTTATTTAAAATTTTCAATGTATTATCGACACTTCCATCGTTTATAAAAATAATCTCCCAGTCATATTTATAATTTTGTGTTAACCCAAGAATTTTTTTATATAATTGAGGTATATTTTCCTCTTCGTTGTATGCAGGTACTACAAATGATAATTTATTCATTTTTTAAATTATTCAAGTTCAGACTTTGTCTGTTTTGATATTTTATTTTTTAACAAATTTTAATAAATTGAGCATGTAAACCAGTAAGCTATACCTAAAACAGTACAATTATTTCACACAATATTTTTAATTTCTTTAAACATATCCATACTGATAGATAAAAAATAAGAAAACAAACGGAGTCTGAAATTATCTCAATATGTAAGTAGCCAATTTATACATAAATTACAATTAATATTTTTCTTCAAAAAATGGTATGAATTGGCTAACATGAATGCCTCAAAAGAAATAGATACTATCTATAAATATTACAACTCACAAAAAAGCTAATTTTTGTGAGTTGTGATGTCACGCTATTAATTCATTTAGGCGTAAGCAGCGTTAAAAGGCTCGAAGAACCTCTATTTATCAGATTTTATCAACTTGGTCTTTTGATAGACCTGTAAATTCTATAATCTCATCAACAGGTCTATTTTTAAATTTCATTCTTTTAGCAATTTCAAAATTCCTTTCATTTTTCCCTTTTTCCATTCCCTCTTCTCGTCCCTCTTCTCGTCCCTCTTCTCGTCCTTCTTCCCTTCCTTCTTCCCTTCCTTCTTCCCTTCCTTCTTCTCTTCCTTTCTTCCTTCCTTCC
>JAOZVK010000226.1:5773-8734 GCA_029938185.1 Bacteroidales bacterium
CGTTTTCAAACTTTAAAACTTATATTATGCACATATTAACATTATGAAAGACTTTGTTTTTGTACAATCTTTTATATGACTGCAATTATAAAAATGCGTAAGCCACATTAAATAGGTCAAAGACCTTAATTCTAATTTAAATACTTACAATGAAACTTTTAAAAATATCTATATTATTAATATTTGGACTAAATATATTTTGTAATTATGAAAAAAAATCGCAAAACATTACACACACCAATAAAATAATTGATAAAGTAGAAAATAAAAGTATTGAAAAACCAAAATTTGTTAAATCAATTCCTGTTCCAAGCGGATATGAAAGAATAAATATTAAAAAAAATAGTTTTGGAGAATACCTTAGAAACTTACCATTGAAACAAGGTGATAATATTGTTTATTTATTTAATGGACAAAAAAAGGGGTATCAAGGTTCGCAATATGCAATAGTTGATATTGATGTTGGCAAAAGAGATTTACAACAATGTGCTGATGCCGTCATGCGTTTGAGAGGAGAATATTTATATTCGCATAAAAGATATTCCGAAATTCATTTTAATTTTTTGGGCGATGGCAAACCAAGGTATTATAAAAATTATGCTAAAGGTAATTACTCAAAAAAAAAGTTTAGAAAATATATGGATTATATTTTTGCCTATGCAAATACTGCTTCATTAAGAAGAGAAATGAAAAGTAATAATGACATAAACAATATAATGCTCGGTGATGTTTTTATTCAAATTGGTAGACCGTATGGTCATGCAGTTACAGTAATGGATGTTGCAATTAATCCGACAACAAACAAAAAGATTTTTTTACTTTCGCAAAGTTATATGCCTGCGCAAGATATTCATATTTTAATAAACCCAAATGATAATGTTTTAAGTCCTTGGTATAGTACCGATTTTGACAATACATTTCAAACTCCTGAATGGACATTTAATAAAAAAGATTTAAAACGATTCTAAGTCTTCAACATATTTTTTTTAATGTAGTAAAAATATATGAACAATATATACTCATATACAACAGATTATATACCTATTAGTAAAAAAGAAATAATAAGAAACGAATGGGATTATATTGATATAATAATTATTAGTGGTGATGCATACATTGACCATCCTTCATTTGGTGCTGCTGTAATTGCGAGGATATTGGAAAACGATGGCTATAGAGTTGCTATAGTTCCACAACCAAATTGGCGCGACGATTTAAGAGATTTCAAAAAATTAGGAAAACCTCGTTTGTTTTTTGGAGTAACTGCAGGAAATATGGATTCAATGGTAAACCATTATACTGCAAATCGCCGATTACGCTCTAATGATGCTTATACACCTGGTGGGAAATCTGGATTCAGACCCGATTATGCAACAACAGTATATTCTAAAATATTAAAATCTCTTTATCCTGAAACTCCAGTTATTATTGGTGGAATTGAAGCTTCGATGCGCCGATTTACTCATTATGATTACTGGGCTGACAAGCTAAAAAAAAGTATACTTATAGAAAGTAAAGCAGATATGCTTATTTATGGTATGGGTGAAAAACCAATAACTGAAATTGCACGATTATTGGCAAAAGGAGTTCCTTTTGAAAAACTTCAAACAATTCCTCAGACAGCTTTTTATGTAAACGAAAATGAAACTATATTGGAAAATAAAAAATGGGAAAGTATTGAACTAAAAAGCCATAATGAGTGCTTAAAAAGTAAATTAGATTTTGCTAAAAATTTTAAAATAATTGAGCAAGAATCAAACAAAATAAAAGCCAGACGAATTATACAAAAATGCGATAATTATAGAATAGTTATAAATCCTCAATATCAAAGAACATCAACTAAAGAGCTTGACAAAATATATGACTTACCATTTACAAGACTACCACATCCTAAGTATAATAAGAAAAATAAAATTCCTGCTTTTGAGATGATTCGTTTCTCTGTAAATATTCATAGAGGTTGCTTTGGTGGCTGTAGTTTTTGTACAATTTCGGCACATCAGGGAAAAGAAATTGTTAGCAGGTCTGAAAAATCTATTCTAAACGAACTTGATACAATTACAAAAGATTCTGATTTCAAAGGATATATATCCGATTTAGGTGGACCTTCAGCAAATATGTACAAAATGGTAGCTAAAGATATAACAATTTGCGAAAAATGTAAAAAGCCATCTTGTATTTATCCCAAAATATGTTTTAATTTGAATACAAACCATTCATTATTGAATAGTTTATACGAAAAAGCAAGAAAACACCCTCTAATTAAAAAAATTTTTATTGGAAGCGGTATTAGATATGATTTGTTATTTAATGAAAATAAAATTATTTGTGATGATAATTTAAATTATACTCGCAATTTAATTAAACACCACGTATCGGGCAGACTCAAAGTAGCTCCAGAACATAGTTCCAACAAAGTTTTAAATATAATGCGAAAACCCAGCTTTGATTTGTTCAATAAATATAAAAATATTTTTGATAAAATAAATAAACAGTCTAATCTTAAACAGCAAATAATACCATATTTTATTTCGAGTCACCCTGGTAGTTCAAAAATTGATATGGCTGAACTGGCTGCCAGTACAAAAAAACTAAATTTCAGGTTAGAGCAAGTACAAGACTTCACCCCTACCCCAATGACTCTTGCAACTGTAATATACTATTCGGGTTATCATCCATATACGCTAAAAAATATATATACAGCCAAAGATAAAAACGAAAAATTGGCACAACATAAATTCTTTTTTTGGTATAAAAATGAATATAAAAACGAAATTATAAATGATTTGAAAAAAGCAAAACGCTTTGACTTATTAAAAATAATAATGTCATAGTAAAGACTTGAAAAGTCAAAACCGCAAATATTAGAATAATAAATCCTAAATTTGCGGTAAGATTTGGTAGAAGGTGGGCTTATAAAAACTAATAATTTACAAAATATTATTAGTTCTAATTTTATTC
>JAOZVK010000227.1 GCA_029938185.1 Bacteroidales bacterium
TTTTAACTTGCGATTGTTTTGGAAAAAGAAAACTGTTTTTGTGAGTTCTGAAGTTTTCCGCCCGATTCAAGAATTTCAATACCTCGTTTTAATAGAATATTATACAAAAAATTCGATATTATTTTCTTTTAATATTTTAACAATTTCTATATGGATTTCAGATACTAAGCCTATAAATCCACTCTTAACAGTAAATTCAACAAGAACTTGTATATTAAATGAATTATCTTCAAAATTCTTTAACCTGATATATATTATTTTTAAATCATTTCTATCAATTAACATATCTGAAATAAGTTTTTTGGCAAGTTCAATTTGTTCTAAAGTATTTTGTTTTGATAATGGAATAACAACACCTCTTCTTGCACCTACTTTTGAAGCGTGTGAAATGTTTGTTACTTCCGATCCTGCAAGACGTGAGTTCGGGATTACTACCAGATTATTTGAAGAAAATTCCTGAAGTTTTGTGTATCTAAACCTAATGTCAAGTACTTTGCCCACAGTTCCGTCTTTGTATTTGATAAAATCTCCAATTTTAAAAGGCTTAGTCATAAAAATTGTAATTCCTGAAAGTAAGTCGCTAATAGTTTCTTTTGAAGCCATCGCAATAGCAATACCACCAATTCCAAGTCCTGCAACGAGTGTAGTTACATTTATTCCAATACTTGACAAAATAGTCATTACAGAAACCACCCATACTAAAAATTTAATTATACTTGCCATCAAAGAATACAATACTTTTGATTGAGCGGTTAATTTTCCTTTTTTTTCTGCTCTTTGCTCAAGTGCCTTGCTCAAAAAACGAATTAATTTAATAAGTAATATTGTGAGCAAAATAATTACCAAAATTTTCACCAAAAGAAATAGCCATTCTGACTTCTGATTTTTCATTCTTTCGTCTCTCAATATTCCAAGTTCACCTTTCAAAAAACGCAATCGCTCTAACTTATCTTTAGGAAGTTCGTCTTCTGTGATTTTTTCCAGCTCTTTGTCCGAGCGTCCTATCAAAAATCGTATCCTGCGTTGAATATCAAACTCTTCAAAAGTAATCAGGCTCAGTTCGTTTTTGTAAATTTCATTTTCTTTTTCTATTTTGGTTTCTAATCTTTTTTCAAAAATTTGAAGTTGTTTTTTGGCTGCCGTAATACTAACTTTAAGTTCGTAAATTCTTTTTGCTACTTCTTTGATAAAGCCAATTTTGTATTTCTCGGTAATGGGAGTAGGAATAGTAAAACGATATCCTCTTTCATTTTCAAAATTTTTCATTATTTTATTAGCTAAGTCGGGATTTAAACTAATCCTGCTACTTGCCCATTCTTCTGCATATTTATTTTCCAAATTTAAAATATATTTATTCATCAATGGGATTAACTTTTCTGTTTCCAATAATTCATCTTGTGATAATTTAGCCAACCTGTCTAATTTTTCTTTCATGGCATCTAATTTTTTTTGTTTATTTTCAAGTTCGAGCAATTCCTTGTAATATTCTATCATCAGCTCAATAAGACTTTCTGGCTGACTGGATGGGAAAAGTCCCAATAAAGTTTCCTGTATGTTGTTATCGTCCGTTATGCGCTGCTCAGCTTGTTGTTCAATTAATTTTAGAGCCGTTTTATCCTTTTTATAATCAATAATTTTATTTAATTTATTTTTAGTTTCCTGATATTGCCCCAAAATATCATATTTGTTTCCTACGAAACTTGCAACATGTATTGTAAATTTTTCAATACTGTCTCTTGTAACATTTGTTTTCATTAAATTTGTCAGCATTTGTTTTGCCAATAACTGCTCTTTTAATAGCTCGTTGTATGATTTGAGAACTTCTGCTTCATACAAATTAATATTTTTGGATTTTAAAAGCTCATTATAATTTGCAGGTAGCTCACTTTTTTTAATTTTATTTTTACTTAAATTATTTTTTAGTGCAAGTAAAGATTTATATTGTTGATGCACAACTGTATATGTTTTAATTAAATATGTGTTATACTTTTCGAGGGTTGAGTCTAATTTTGTCAAACTTTCTGCAAGTTCGGTTTTGTACTCTTTCCTTTTATCAATTAATTCAAACTGAGTTGACATTAGCTTTTGATAAGATTTTAAATCAACAATTAAAGGTTCAGCATCTACTGATTTGTTGGTTTTGCTCAATTTTTTCGCTGTTTTGTCTTTACGTTTTTGTTTTCCTGCTTTTTCAGTAATCTTAATATTAGCAAATACGTACAAAGAGCTAAGAATATGTTGTTGTTCACTAAATATCTTTTCTCTAATTTCTTGTATTAAGGGGTCTTCTAGGGCTTCATATTTTTTTCTTGCTTCATCGAAGGCTGTTTTTTTCTCTTTGTTATTTTCACGATATACTTCTATATTTTTATACATACCAGAAAGACTGTCGGTTAAAACAGTAAAATCGGAAATAATTTTGTTCACCTTCGTTTCATTTAGTCCTGCTTCCCATTCTTTGACTTTTACAGTAGCACCGTGAATTAGTTTAAGAAATAACAACTTTTTTAACATTTGTTCTTGTGTTGATTTCAACATATTTGTTCGTTCTGTTGTTTGCAGAAGTTCTATTTTACTGCTTTCTTGTACCAAAAAAATATTTGAATGCATTTTACTTAATTCCTTTTGTAAAACCAGCAATGAATCAGGATGGTGATTATCTGAAAATATCTTGGATAGTTTTTCTTTAGATACTTGCTCCGAAATTATTGTGTGTATAAGGTCTATTTTATAAAATAATTTCATTAATTCAGAAATTTCTTTTTCTAAAGAAACAATGTGTTTGAGCATTTTTTCAGTTAAAGGAGTGTGTTTTTTTAATAATTTTAACTGCACGTTCTGATAGCTAATGATTTCATTGAATGCAACTATTGTAGTTTCAGCGGTTTCACACTTAGTTATATTCATTGTCTGCGATAATTTATCTGCATCAGGCACTTTTATAGAATCTAAAGTTTGTTTAATTTCAGAAATTTTTAGTTTGCTATCATCATATCCTTTGATAGATAGTCTGTAGGCATGTTTCTGTTCCTTGATGTTTTTTTTAATTTGTGTTAGTTTATTCACTAAATTGCTAGTGGTAAGTTTACGCAGTTCTTTTTCGGTATTTTTGCGATTTAATTCATTATTATAATTATCTTCTAATGTTGTAGTTTGACTTTTGAGTGTGAGAATATTCAAATCAATTTCTTTTAATTGTACAGCTATTGTATATTTTTCGCTTTGTGTTTTTGCTTCTTTTATGTTAAGTTCCTGCAACTTAGTAGTAATGTTTATATTTGGGATTCTCAAATTATTTGGTATTTCGCCCAAGGACAAGCTACCGTCTTTTACTCGTAAATCAATCTCATATAAGTATAATCGAATAAGCTTGTATGCTTCATCATAAATTTGTACAGCAGCCATAGCAGCAACAAGGTGGTCAATATACTTTGTAAGACTTGTTTCGGTTAATTCAAGTTTTGTTTTTATTTTTATTAAAGTTTCAATTCTAAGCTTAGAGTAATCAAGCTCTCGTTTGACAGCCTCTAACTCTTCTGTTTTACTGTTAATGCCTGGTACGGTTTCGCCCAAAGGTTTTAGTGTGTTACTTGCATTTTTTAGGGTGGCAAACTCGTTCTGATAGCGATTTACACCTCGTAAACTTGCCAGAAAAGCATCATTGGCTTTTTTAAATATTATTTGTGCTTCTTTCAATAATTCTTTATTGCCGACAAGATGTAGTGCCGATTCGTCAATTTTTTTCTTATTCTTACTTTGAGCGTTTAATTTATTTAAACTAACAATATTTAGAATGAATAAAATTAATAGAAAACTTATTGTTTTTTGGAAATGGTTAAAATCTTTCATAAATTTTAGATTTAAAAGTTAAACTGGGTACAAAATAATATTAAAAAAATGAAGAAAATGAAAAAAATGTACTGGTTTGTTACATGTTGTTTATTTTAATACTATCGGTGTGGCTTGAAGCCACGCCGACAGCAAACCTTATACTGCTAATTATTAGACACAACTAATGAAATACAACGATAAACTATGTAAACAAACAAGAATATGCAACATACTTCAAGCCATAACAAGAAGAAAGCTTGGTAAAGCTTTGTAATACACAATAATTATTTACACACTTTTTTTTGTACATTTGTACTTATTTTATAAATTTAAAGAGGTAAATGACTATCGCTTAATGAATATGAGAAAAGATATAGGATACAACATGTGCAATTAATACTGGGTATCACACTTTTAGCTTTTAAAGCAATTTTATTAATCATACTAAAAATGAAATACATATATATAATCTTGATAAGCTTAATTTCAATTGATATTTCGGCTCAGGATTTTCTGAAAACATCTGAAAAACAAAAACACTGGGTCGATTCGGTTTATAATTCAATGAATATTGACGAAAAAATTGCTCAATTGTTTATGCTTGCTGCATATTCTAATCGTGACAGTTTACACACCAATAAAATACTGAATTTGATAAAAAAGTATAAAATCGGCGGATTAATTTTTTTTCAGGGAACTCCTGTAAAACAAGCAAAATTAACAAATTTATATCAATCAAAATCAAAAACACCATTAATGATTTCAATTGATGCTGAATGGGGTTTAAGAATGAGATTGGACAGTACAATAAAATATCCGTTTCAAATGTCTTTAGGCGCAATTAGAAATGATAGTTTGATTTATAAAATGGGGGCTGACATTGCAAATCAGTTAAAACGACTTGGAGTTCATGTAAATCTTGCACCAGTAGTTGATATAAATAACAATCCAAGAAACCCTGTTATAAATTATCGTTCGTTTGGTGAGGATAAATATAATGTTAGCAAAAAATCATATTTCTATATGAAAGGAATGCAGGATAACAATATATTAACAAGTGCAAAACATTTTCCTGGACATGGCGATACCGATTTCGACTCTCATTATACTTTGCCAGTTATAAAACATTCAAAATTAAGAATAGATACTCTGGAATTATTTCCTTACTACGAATTAATTAACAAAGGCTTGTCTGGTGTGATGATAGCACATTTAGAAATCCCATCGCTTGATACAACAAAAAATCTTGCTTCAACTTTATCAAAACCAATAGTTACAGGTCTGCTGAAAAAGAAACTTGGTTTTAAAGGATTAATATTTACTGATGCGCTAAATATGAAAGCTGTTACAAAATTCTATAAACCTGGCGATCTAGACCTCAAAGCATTAATAGCTGGAAATGATATTTTACTTTTTTCACAAAATATTGAATCAGCTATTAAGAAAATCAAAAATGCTATTAATAATAAGTTAATTAGTGAACACACTATTAAAGAAAAATGCAAAAAAATATTAGCTGCAAAGTATTGGTTAAAATTAAATAGATTAAAAAAAATTGATACAAAAAATCTTGTAAAAGATTTAAATAAACCAACTTATCAACTTACAAACAGAAAATTGGTTGAGGCATCAATAACTCTTCTGAGAAATAAAAATAATATTATTCCTTTACAAAAACTTGATACTTTGAAAATTGCATCACTATCAATTGGAGGAGTTAAAAATAATATTTTTCAGCAGACTTTAAATAAATATACCAAAATAGATAGTTATCATTTACTTAAAACTAATAGTGAAACAGAAATTGAAAACTTATACAAAAAATTACAAAAATACAATCTAATAATAATTTCGCTACATGATTTGACAATGAGTTCCCGAAAAAGCTTTGGTATTACTAAACAAATGCCCGAAATAGTTAATAATATTCTTAAAAATAAAAAAGTTATACTTTCAGTTTTTGGTAATGCATATGCACTTAACGAAATAAAAGGTATCGAAAATTGCAATGGTTTACTGCTTACATATCAGGAAAATAAAAACACAAAAGATATTGCTGCACAAATAATTTTTGGTGGAATTGCTGCAAAAGCTAAGCTGCCTGTAAAAGTTAATAATTTTTTTAGGCTAAACGATGGAATAGAAACAAAAAATTTTATGCGTTTTAAATACACAATTCCAGAAGAACTTAAAATGAATTCTTTTTTTGTTGAAAAACGTATTGATTCGATAGCAAATGCAGGTATTATAAAAAAAGCATTTCCAGGTTGTCAGATATTAGCTGCTAAAGACGGAAAAATATTTTTTCATAAAACTTATGGCTATCATACATATGATAGTTTGATTACTGTAAAAAAAACAGATATTTATGATTTTGCTTCAGTTACAAAAATTACTGCCCCTCTAACTGCCTTGATGCGACTTTATGATGAAAAAAAACTACTTCTTGATACAACATTTGCAAGCTATTGGACTGATTTTAAAAAATCAAACAAAAAAGATATAACTGTCAGGGAGGTTTTGGCACATCAGTCTCAACTAAAAGCATGGATTCCGTATTGGAAATCGACTGTAAAAAAGAATGGGAAATTTAAATGGAGAACTTTCAAAAAAGACTCATCAAAAAGCTATCCTTTAAAAGTTATAAATGGACTTTATTTGCATCGAAAATATTATAAAAAAATATATAAAGCAATTAAAAAATCCGAACTATTAAAAGAAAAAAAGTATAAATATTCGGGTTTAAGTTTTTATTTATATCCTCAGATTATTTCTAATTTAACTGGAATTGATTATGAAAATTATCTTAAAAATGTTTTTTATAAACCTCTTGGTGCATATACTTTGACTTTTAATGCCTATAAATATTTTGACAAAAAGCATGTAATTCCAACAGAATTTGATACATTTTTCAGAAAAAAACAAATTCATGCCTATGTACACGACGAAGGTGCAGCAATGATGGGCGGTATTTCAGGAAATGCTGGATTGTTTGGAAAAACCGAAGATTTAGCAAAACTTATGCAAATGTTCTTAAATTTTGGATTTTATGGTAATCAGAGATTTATAAGCGAAACAACATTAAAAGAATTTACAAAATGTCAATACCCCAAAAATGAAAATCGCAGAGGCTTAGGTTTTGATAAACCTTTGTTAAAGAATAAAAAATATGGTTCGGTATCAATAAATACAAGTATGAATAGCTTTGGACACTCTGGCTATACAGGTACTTTTGTTTGGGCTGACCCAAAAAATAAATTACTTTTTATATTTATGTCAAATAGAGTTTATCCTACGCGAAATAATCCCAAAATATATAGATTAAATATAAGACCATCAATACATCAGGTGTTTTATGATGCTCTTAAAAAGGGAATTAAATAAGGAAATTACGAATTATAAATTACGAATTGGTTTACAGCCTAGTCAAAAACTTCAGAACTTACAAAAACAGTTCTTTTTTTCCCACCATCTTCTTATATTACCGCATGAAAACTCACTTGTATCCTTGCTATTACCAATGTACATATGACCTTTGTTTGCTACATAATCATATATACCATAAGGAATTATAACACCCTCAGCAAAATTTCTAAAATCATGGTAGAAAGTGCAAATCGTTTCAGTACAATATAACTGACCATCACGATAGAAATTTCCTAACATTTCTTTTTTCTTGGTGTCAATACTTAGTATCGGTGATTTATTTTTGATATACTCTTGTTAGAATTTATTTATATTTTTAAATTGTGCATCCCTGTCTTCAACTGTTTTCAATGGTAAGTTTTTTTGTGGTTTTCTTCGTTTATAACCATGCCTATCAAGTAATTGTCTAATTACTGTTCGACTTACATTTATATTATATTTTTTGTATATTAGTAAAGATATTTCTTCTTGTGTTAAATTTGTCCATACCACTTTTTTCATCTATTGGGTTTCCTGCTGTATGTTCTTTTAAAACTGATAGAAACATATTGTCTATGTTTGAAATAGTTTCTAAGGTCTTCGACCTATTTATAGTTGCTTTCGCATTAGTACAAAGACAATTTAATCAACAAGTTATGAATAGGTAAATGTCGAAAAACTTTTGTAACAGTACTAATATAAGATTTTTTCCCGCTCCTTGCTTTCTTATTCGTTCAACACCTGACCCTTTTGTACATTTTTCTTTGATAGCTCTATAGGCTACCCGTCATAGGTTGGACAGTCTTGTTTATCAGGTATTTCGTAATAGGATAAAAATCAATCCTGTTAATCCTGTAAATCCTGTCAAAAAATAAAATAATGTCCAATACTATACGTGTAGCCGCTCTATATATTGTTTTCAAATTTATTCCCAGCAGTTCGGAAGTATATTTTTTACAACCATAACCTAAGCTCGGACTGTAATGCAGCAAAACTCCTTTTGTCTTTCTCATGTAAACCATCAAAAAATAATTTGATTTTTTCTTCTTCTTTATGGCTATATTTTTCTCATAATATTATATCTTTGTGCAGAACAAAGAAATAAATAAATTTTATAAATCGGGCATTTATTTAATACCGATTCCTAAATCAGAAAATAAACAAATTGTAATTAAGAAAAATGGACAAATGATGATGAATTTATAATGTTAAAAAAATGAAATCGACAAGAAAAAAAATAACAACAAACACGAGGGTTATAAAAGACCTTTTAACTAAATATAAGATCTTCGACCTATTTATAGTTGCTTACGCATTAATATAAAGACATTTTAATCAGTAAGTTATGAATAAGTAAATGTTGAAAAATATTTGTAACAGTACTTACAAATATTTTTAAAGCATTTAAAGAGTTAATTAAACAAATATCGAAAAAATTTTATAAAACTACTGTATTAAGACATAAATTGCTTAAGTTTATAAATGTAATAATTTGAC
>JAOZVK010000689.1 GCA_029938185.1 Bacteroidales bacterium
AACTTTTAACTTGCGATTGTTTTTGAAAAAAAGAACTGTTTTTGTGAGTTCTGAGTATCTTACAGAAAATAAATCGGAAAGTTATTTTTTAACGATAACTAAAGTATTAAGGTCTTCGACCTATTTAGGAATCGGTATTAAATGCCCGATTTATAAAATTTATTTATATCTTTGTTCTGCACAAAGATATAATATTATGAGAAAAATATGGACATAAAGAAGAAGAAATAATCAAATTATTTTTTGATGGTTTACATGAGAAAGACAAAAGGAATTTTGCTGCATTACAGGTCGAGCTTAGGTTATGGTTGTAAAAAATATACTTCCGAACTGCTGGGAATAAATTTGAAAACAATATATAGAGCGGCTACACGTATAGTATTGGACATTATTTTATTTTTTGACAGGATTTACAGGATTAACAGGATTGATTTTTATCCTGTTATGAAATACCTGATAAACAAGACTGTCCTACTTCTGAAGGGTAGCCAATAATGTGTAAGGAATCGTTAAAAAATAACTTTCCGATTTATTTTTTATAAACTATTTATATTTAGGTGTAAACCAATTCTTAGTTTATAATTTGACACTTCCTAAGTAACATTAAATAAGTAGCTTTACAAAAAAATTTCAACATTTGTTTTTTTACAATTTACTGTGTCATAATAATATACATAAATGCGCAAGCCACATTAAATAGGTCGAAGACCTATATAAAAGATAGAGTGTTTTTAATCAAATAAAATAAATCGTCTAAGCATATCTATAGCTTTAGAAGTTGAGTGTCTGATATTAAAATCTCTACGGTTTCCAAATGCTGTTTTTTCTGATATTACTTTATTTTTTGAAGCAACTGCAATCCAAACCGTACCTACAGGCTTGTCCTTTGAACCACCTTTAGGACCAGCAACTCCTGATGTAGCTATACCATAATCTGTGTCCATAAGTCGAGTAACACCTAATGCCATCTCCTCAACAACTTTTTGACTAACAGCACCATGTTCTATTAAACTTTCATTTTTAACTCCTAATACTGTATTTTTTATTTCGTTTGAATAAGCTACTACTGAACCTTCGTAATACTCGGAACTTCCAGATATTGATGTTATTAATTTTGCAATATTTCCACCTGTACAACTTTCAGCGGTAGAAAGTGTTTGTTTACGTTCTTTTAATATTAATCCTATTTTTTCTTGCAAAGTTTGGTCATCATATGCAAAAATATCTTGTGGTATTATTTTTTTAATCTTTTCTTCTTCGTCTCTTAATATTTGCTTTAATTCATCGATATTATCCCCACTTATTGACATTCTTAATCTAACATGTTCAGGTGAAGGTAGGTATGCAAGTTTTATTTTTTCACTAAGCTGTTTATCCCAATCATTAAGCATTTCAGCCAGATATGATTCAGGAATACCATGAGTCATTATTGTTCTATGTAATATAGTGTTTGTATTAAAATGGCTTTTAATCTGTGGTATAACACCATTTGTCATAATATTTTTCATTTCGAAAGGAACTCCAGGCATTGATATAAAAATTGTATTATTTTTTTCGAACCACATTCCTGGTGCTGAACCATAATTATTTGTAATCAATTTGCATTTTTCTGGTAAGTCTGCCTGTTTTAGATTTCTTTCTATTAGTTCGTAACCATATTTAGTGATAAATTTAACTATCTTATCATATAAATCTTGATTTCGAACTAGTTTAGTATCAAAATATTTGCATAAAGCTTTTTTTGTAATATCATCATCAGTTGGCCCCAAGCCTCCGGTTATAATAACCAAATCTGCTCTATTTTCTGCCTCCTGCAAAGCAGTAACTATATGTTCAATATCATCAGATATAGAACATATTTGATGTACATTAACACCTATTTTATTTAACTGCTCTGAAATCCATGCTGAATTTGAATCAATAACCTGACCTATAAGTATTTCGTCTCCAATAGTTATAATTTCTGCTTGCATATTATTTTATTTTTCAGTTTCATAAATCCAATATTTTATTCCATCTCTCATATATAATACATGTTTGTAGCCTCTATCAATAAGTATTTTACGGGCTTTTATACTTTGTTCACCGTATTTACAAATTAGAATTATTTTTTTGTTTTTATCTATATCTCTTATTTTCATTAATCTGACCCAATCATTATAAGGAATAGAGATAGCACCAATAACATGTCCTTTATTATATTCTTCAACTTTGCGCATATCAACTATTTGATATGGACTATTTGATAATTTGGATATTTTTCTTACAGCATAATGACTAATAGATTTTTTATTTTTAAGTATTTTTTTTAACAATCTTATAATCATCAATTTGTAATCTTATTTGTATTAGACACTAGAGAATTTGGGCGTTTTTCATATACCACTTGACACTTTTTTATAATATAATATCGAATATTGAACAAGGAATTTAGAATAATGAAGTGAAAAAAAATTATAGCAGCTTCTAATATAATTATAAATCATTTTTACTTAATTAGTGTGCGTCCATAAAGTCAGCAATTTTATAGGTCATGCCTAAAGGC
>JAOZVK010000690.1 GCA_029938185.1 Bacteroidales bacterium
CAATGGTTCAATGGTTCAATGGTTCAATGGTTCAATGGTTCAATGGTTCAATATTGTTAAGTTAAATGCCTTTAGGCATGTTCTATAGTTAGCCCCCGATGGTAATCGGGGGTAAATGATAAATAGTATTATCTCAAATGCCGTAGGCATGGACTATTTGTTTAATCCTATGCTGTTTAAGAGGTCATACCTACGGTGTTTTTGGAAAATATTTGCATTTATGTCCACCTATTACCATTGGTGACTACCAATAGAACATGCTTAAAGGTATTTAATCACTTGCTAATAATTTGGGCTACCTTTTAGGTATAACCAATAGTAATCTACTTGCATTTCACACATTTCGCTTTGCTTCATACGGGGTAACCAACAATAGGTTATCCTTACGGACTTTATTGACATTATGTATGGACACTAATTAGCTTTTCTGTAATATTTTTTCTTTAACCAAAAGGAAACTCTAACTAATAAAATCAATGCAGGAACTTCAACTAATGGACCAATTACTCCAGCAAATGCTTGTCCTGAGTTCAGTCCGAAAACTGCAATTGCAACTGCAATCGCTAATTCAAAATTATTTCCTGCTGCTGTAAAAGCTACTGAAGCTGTCTTATCGTATTCGGCTCCTGTTGCTTTTGTAAAGAAAAATCCAATTATAAACATTAATGTAAAATAGATAAGTAAAGGAACTGCAATAATCATAACATCCATTGGAATTTTAACGATTAACTCTCCTTTTAGCGAAAACATGACCACAATTGTAAATAACAGAGCAATTAAAGTTATTGGCGAAATTTTTGGAATGAATTTCTTTGTGTACCATTCTTCGCCTTTGAGTTTTACCAAAATTAGTCTGCTTAATATTCCCATTACAAACGGAATACCTAAATATATAGCTACACTTTCGGCAATTGTTCCTATTGAAATATCTACAATAGCACCTTTAAATCCAAAATAGGGTGGAAGAATTGTTATAAAAATCCATGCATAAAAACTATATGCAAACACTTGAAAAATACTATTTAACGCAACCAATCCAGCTCCGTATTCGCTACTTCCCTCTGCGAGCTCGTTCCACACCAAAACCATTGCAATACAACGTGCCAATCCAATTAGAATTAGTCCAACCATATATTCGGGATAATCGCGTAAAAATGTAATTGCTAAAATAAACATTAAAACGGGACCAATTATCCAATTTAGTATTAGGGAAATGGAAAGGATTTTTGTATTTCTGAAAACTTTTGGTAAAAGAGAATAGTTAACTTTTGCTAAAGGTGGATACATCATTAATATCAAACCGATTGCAATTGGAATATTCGTAGTTCCTACACTAAATGAGTTTATTATGTTTGGAAATGTTGGAATAAAATACCCAAGTCCAACTCCTATTGCCATTGCAATAAATATCCACAGAGTTAAATTTCTGTCGAGAAAGCCTAATTTTTTTTTAGCCATTTTTTTATGATTTTAATTGAGAAAAAACGTATAATAATTCAGTTGCAATTTGCAGACTTCTTTCATTGTATTTTTCAGCCTGTTGTGGTGTATTGTCAAAAGCTTTTGGGTCTTCAAAAGTTATTGGAATACGTTTTTCTGCTCCATGTACAAATGGACAGGCTTCATTTGCTGAATCGCAAGTCATAATTGCTGCAAATTCAGATTTTGGGTTAAAATCATCATCTAATTTTTTTGAAAATCCGATAATAGAATGCTGATTATCTGCATATTTAATACTGTAAATAGAATTTTCGTTTTTTGAAATAGTTTTTATCTGAAAACCCGAATTTTGCAAAGTTTCAGCAACCATTGGGAAAAGTGCTGTAGATTCTGTCCCGCCTGAATAACAAAACACATTTTTGATATTAAAGTAGTTAGCCATTGTTTGTGCCCAAACTTGTGATAAATGACTTCTTCGCGAATTGTGAGTGCAGATAAAGTTTATACTAATTTGTTGTCCACTTGAAACTTTTGTCTGAATAAAATCAGTTAATGGTTGTAAGATTGTCTTACGTTCATTGGAAATACTATCAATATTTAAAGAATTGATTACTTTTTCAATTTCTTTAAATATATTTTTTTTTGATGTTGACATATTGGATTATTTTGATTATGTGATTAATGGATTATTTTGATAATGGGATTAATGGATTATTTTGATTATGGGATTAATGGGTTAATGGATTATGGGATTAATGGGTTATATTTTTTAATAACAATTTAGATTTGTAGAAATATCTTGATTTAGAAATTGTAACATTGTTTTCTTCATTTTAGTCCAATTTTCGTTGTCGATGCAATAGCAAACACTCGTTCTTTCTACCTTGCCTTTAATTAATCCTAGTGTAACAAGACGTAAGTTTCTTTAGTATTATTTAGACAGGATTAACAGGATTTACATGTTTAAAATCCTGTTAATCATGTAAATCCTGTCAAATTATTACATTTATAAACTTAAGCAACTTATGTCTTAATACACTAGGCTACACGTCAGAAGTTGGACAGTCTTGTTTATCAGGTATTTCGTAACAGGATAAAAATCA
>JAOZVK010000228.1 GCA_029938185.1 Bacteroidales bacterium
TTATTGGATAACGCAAAGATAATATTTTTATTTATTTATTGCACAAATATTATCAGGTCGATATATAAAAACGACACCTTTGCTTTTTATATAATACTATTTACCAGTTAAAATTGTTTTTCTATCTTATACTGGTAAAAAAAAATCCTCCAGGATAACGTATAGCTTCACTGTAGGCAGTTGTACCATACGCCATACTTCACCTACATTAAGCAAAATCCAAGATTTTATTTCAGAACGACCACCATGAGTTGTTTGAAGTATTGGATACATAGCTGTTTTTTTAGCTTTTAATACATATTGCTCACAGTTTGGTAAACTCCTTTCCATTAATTGAATACCTACAATACTTTTCATGAGCTTAATAAGTGCTGACTTTTGAATTGGCAAATCTTTTACTCTATTCCATATTTCGGTATCAACTATTTCTTTGCTTAATTCCTTAATGTATTCATCACTTATTTCTTTTGCAATATCTTCTGTTGCTTTTCGTGTTATTAGTTCTGATAAGTACTGTTACAAAAGTTTTTCGGTATTCACATTTATCCAATCAGCTGTAATTCATCTGTATACAAAAAAGCGTAAGCCACATTAAATAGGTCGAAGACCTTAGTAATATAGTTTGCTATATACGCAAATTTATTTTGTTTTTAATTAAAAATTTCTTATTAATGGTAGTAAAGTTATATAAAAATGTTTTTGTTTACAAAAAATCAACATGTTTTTATATAAACTATGTATTTCAATTTTTTCAAAGTTAATAAGATTAATATCAAGGCTAATTATTTTTGTTATGTGCTACTTAAATTAGTAAAAATATTTTAATTTTGTGATAGAAATAAATACATTTGCAGAATAGATTTTTAGATATATGGATGTAAAAAAACAGTTGTGTGAAATAAAAACTCAGGAGGACTATGATTCACTTAATCGTTTTATAGTAGATGAAGTAGAGAGAGTTAATAAAAAATATGGAAAACGAAATACTAAAGAACTTTATTTAATACAAGAGGAAATAAAATCACATTGTTTGTTACAATACGAAAAATTTGATATAAAAAGAAAAACTCAAATGAAAACGTATTTACGTAGAGTAATATTGAATGAATATTTTAAAATTACAAACAAATTGACAGATAGTTCAAAACCAAATAAAAAAACTATTTTTTTTGAAAAAATCAATAATGGTAATTTGATAGCCTCCTCTAATATATCTTCTTATGAAAGTGAATTGAACTCTTTTGTTGATGATTTTGATGACATGCTTTTAACATTCAAAAATGAAGAAAAATTTAAATTAATCATTTCATTAAAAGCACTATGTGGTTATCAAATAAAAGAAAATGATATGCTATTTTGCAAAAAATATAAAGATTATGAAAAAGAATATCATAAATTAATTAATCTTCAACATCATTTAATAGAAAAAAAACGAGAAACAGGTAAAAAAATATATGAAAAAGAAATTCATAAAGTTTTAAACGATTTTTTTAATAAATGTGAAGCAAAAATAACAACAGAAGATAACCTTAAAAAATGGCTTAATAAAAAAATAAAATCTGTAAAGACAAGAATAGAAGATGATTATGAAATATTGAAAAGAATTGATGCTTTCAAAAAAGAAGATTTATTTTCTATTTGTTATATGTATTTTGAAAAAAAAGATATTAAATAATTTTCCTTTTTTTCTATTTATAAGATATATAAATGTAAGGTCACATCTAAGGTCTTTGACCTATTTAATGTGGCTTACCCATTTTTGTAAATTACTGTAATATAAATAATTGTACAAAAATAGGCTACCAGTCAGAAGTTGAACAGTCTTGTTTTTCAAGTAGTTTTAATCATAGAATTAAAGTAAAGATTAGCAAAACTTTGCGAAACTTTGCGTCAAACTTTGTGTAACTTTGCGGTTAAAAAGCGTCTAACTTAAAACTGGTAGCCCCCAAATAAATGTCGAAAAACTTTTGTTAAAGTACTTAAAATAGATTTATGAAATTTTTTAATACACATTTAAAGAATAAGGATATAACAAAATATGCCCTCGCAATTATCAATAAATCGGTTGATGAATTGCCCGACAGTATGTTGAATCATGTAAATGAATGCGACAAATGTGCTGTTAAAATACTGAGACAACGCAAACTGTTAAAACAAAAACCAGATGTTGAGAAATTCTCAAAAAAAGAAATTTTACGAAAACGGATATATATATTTTCATCTGTTGCGGCATTGTTGATTGCTATTATTTCTATCATTTACTTTTTTCCCAATAATGAAAAAATAAATATTGCAAAAAAAATATTGCAAAAAGAAAAGTTCTATTCTAATAAAAAAAAAAAATCTTTCGTTTTAGACACAATTAACAAAACAAATACTCATAAAAAATATCTTGCCGATAATTCTTTGAATGAAAAAAAGGAGTTTGAAAAAATTTATTTACACGATAAAAAACTTGATAAAAAACTGGGTTATCAAAAATTAAAATCAGGTGAAAAAATATTTTCTTTAATAAGTCCAAAATTAGAAGAAAATTATAAATCGGGTAAAAAAATAATAATTTCGTGGGAAACTGAAATTAATGGAAAAATTGAAGTTGTAGTAAAAAAAAAACTTAAAAAGCAATTTGCAGAAGAATATCTTAAAAATATAACAATTGATAAAAAAATATCATTAGATAATTTAGAAAAAGGACGATATTATTTTATAATTTTTAGTAATAATACACCATTGTATATTGGTGTATTTTTAGTAGGTCACTAGTTAAACAAGACATAAAAGATAAAAACTAAAAGCTAAAAATTTTGACTATTGCCTGAAAAACAATCTATTTATAAAAATATAATGTCAAATTTTTTTTTTATGACTATTAAATTAAGCGTAAGTCACATTAAAAAGTTAGAAGACCTTAATCACCTAAAATAATCAGTGAAGCCCAATCTCTAACCGAATTTTCTTCAATCATTTCAATTTTTGCTTTTTGCAGTGCTTTTTTATAAGTCATTCCCGAAAGGTAATTTTTATAAAAATTTATAATAAGTTCTTTTGAGCTTTTTTGGTCAATTTCCCAAAGAGAATAGATAATATTTTGTGCACCTGCTATAAAAAAACCTCTGTTAAAAGCAAACATATTTTCACCAATTATTTTTTCTCCAATACCTGTTTCGCATGCATTAAGTACAATTAGTTCGGTATTTAATTTTAATGAGTAAACTTCGGATAAATATAAAAAACCATTATTCAGAAAATTATTTTTTAAAATTTTGGTAGAATCCGAATTTGCAATTGTATCATTTATAAAGAAAACTATTTTTGAGTCATTAGTTTTTGGAGAATAGCAAGCATGAGTTGATAAGTGAACAAATTTGTATTGTGAAATATTTTTTTTGAACTGATTTTCGCTTGCTTTATCATAAAAATATTTATCAAAATTAGAATATTCTGCTTTTGAAAAAAGAGTTTCAATTGCTTCAAGTTCCTTTTTTGTTTCAGGTAAATTAGACCAACTTCCTAAGCACGATTTTAAAGGAACTGTTTTATCGGTTTTATTAAATTTTATAGGAGCAAAACCGGCAAAATCCTTTTTAAAGTTTATTGCTTTTTGATTTTTCTTTTCATTCCATAATGTGCTTGAATAGTGATAGCTTATAGCAAATTTTTTAATCAAAAAATCATTATATTCCTCAGTACATTGTAAAGCTTCAAAAACTGTTTTTTGCAAATTCCTATCCGGAATAATTATAAGTTCGTTTATATTTCTAAGTTCTTGTTCTATTTCTTTACCGAAAAGTATTTTATAAAGTTTGTGAGAAGTTTTTATAAAACTCTCTTCATCAAAAGTTCCAATTTCTTTATAATAATTATCGCTTAGTTTTTTAAAATTTTTTGGGAGTTTTCTCGAAAATACAGAACTTTTGTATTTTGTAATTATTAGAATATTCAATAATGAATCGCCTACAAAATATTTAATTATTGCCGATTGTTTGTTTAAATTACTTTGTATGCTTTCTATATTTGCATAATATTCTTTATATTTGAGTCGATAATAAAATGGATATTTAGTTTTGTAAAAAGTAATTAAACTATCATAAGCCGAATGAGCAGCTAATAATGTATCAATTGGAACTTTATTTTTTTCTAAATCGGCTGTTGCTGTATTTATTTTGTTACTAAGCTTTGTTTCATATTTTATATATTCTTGCGGAATTTTTGCTATTTCTTGATAATTTATATTATTAATTAATTGGTTTAAATAAGACGTTTTGCTTTTATTTTGGTAAAAAATAATTTTATTCAAATATTCCAGCTTTTTAGTTATACGATATAGTTTTGTTAATGAATGCAATGCTATTTCAGAAACAAAACGAGGAAACCAATTATATGATAGTTTAGCTTTTTCGCCACTTACTCTGTTTCGAAATATTTTATTTGTAGCAATTGTGCTGTCGCAAGCATCTACAACTAATTTTAGTTTATTGATATTAGTAGAATTATAATATTTTTTGTGCAAAATATTAGCTTTTGTAACTAATGTGTAAAGGCTGTATATGTGATTTGATGCTTGTATTGAAGAAGGATTTACAGAAATTAAAGAGTCCGAAAAATTTAAACAAAAATAATTCAATGCTTTTTGACAGAAGAATAATGCTGTGTCATATTGTTTTAAGTTGGAATAAATATCGGTATATACTTTTTGAATTAAAGCATCGTGGTAATCAAACTTATACTCATCTGGCAGACTCATTTTTGCACTGTCAAGATATAGCAAAGCGAAATTATAATTATTAAGATGATTATTTAAAGAAGCAATTAGTTTGTAGCTTGTTGATACAAGAGGTGCTTTTTTTCCGTAGATAGCTTTGCGTATTTGCAAACTTTTATTCAAATATTTTTTTGATTTGAAAATATTTCTGGGTTTCGAAAAATAAGAAATACCAAGATTATTATACATATTTGCTATTTCATCATTTTTCTTAGCTCCGAAAGCTTCTTCGTAAATATTGATAAGTTCGCCAAGTAATTTTCTCTCAGTATTTTTCAGCTCTGCATATTTTCCTTTATTATAATTTTTGTCTCTTTTTAAGTTCGCTGCCATTAGACCATATATTGATGCAATATTTTGATACACATTTGCTTTTACAGTTTGTTGAACCCCCAAAGTATTATCAACTATTTCCTTTGCTTTTAGATAATTAGCCAGAGCAGTTTCTGTATCAAAATTTCTTTTTGCATAATAAAATCCAATATTATTATATAAATCAACAATTTTCCAATTATTACTTCCATAGTAATTTATGTTAATTTTAAGTGCTTTTTCAAATAAAGAAAGCATTTTTTTTGATTCTTTTAGTTTGCCTTTAACATATCCTAAATCTATGTATATACTTGTCATTTCGATATCCTCGTCTGAATATAGCTGTTTTTTTATTTGATATGCTTTTTCAAGATAATAATTAGCCGAGTCATAGAGTCTTTTATTGTAATAAGCAGAACCTAAATAATGATATGAATTTGCTGATAATTTTTTATTTTCAGAATGATATTTTAGCGTAAGATAATAAGCTTTTTTGTAATATATCATTTGCGAATCAAGTTTTCCCGTATAATGAAATATGCCAGCTATTTTCTGTAAACCTTTAATATATAAAGTATCCGATTTATGAAATTTTGTTTTGCTTATATTAAAAGCTCCTTTATATTTTTTGCTTGCTTTATCAAACTGGTCTTTAAACAAAAACATCTCACCCTCTTTATTGCAAACAGCTATATATGCTCTGTATTTTTTATTTTTAATATACAGTGGTGCAGATTTTCCATAATAATACAAACTACTGTCAATAAGCAGCGGCTTATTATTATTTTTTGCTTCTTCATAAAATTCTTCGGCTTTTGATAAGTAATTATCTGCAAGTATTATTTCTTTATTTGTAGAACAATTTACAAACATCAGTAATATACTGAATAATAATCCAATAGTAAAAACATTTAATTTTTTTTTATTTTTTTTCATTTTTTCTTTCCTTTTTTTTTGTTTTACGGATACATATGTATAGTGAGTGTGGTTTGTTTATTTTAATTCAAAAGTAATAATAAAATTGACTCTTTGAGCCTTATTAAAGTCTTCAATATATTTAATGTAACTTACACATTTTATTAACATTCTAACAATATGTAAATTAACAAAATATAAATATGAAAAATTTTTTATTTGATTGCTTATTACTAAATAACTTAAGAATATCAAATTTATTAATTAAGTAGTCTTACAAAAGTATTTCGGCATTTGGTTTCTCACAATTAATTATATGACAGTAGTTTGTAAGAATACGTAAGCCACATTAAATAGGTCGAAGACCTTATATTTTAGTAATATGGTTTGCTACATACGCAAATTTATTTTATTTATTTTAAATAAAATTTTAATATTTGCTATCAATAACTTAAGGCTCTTAAAGTTTAGTTTATGCATAAATTTATTTTTACTTTTTAATTAGCTGGTAATCAATAGCAATAAAATTATTTAGATGTAAGCAAGATAAAAGGCTCGAAGAGTTAAAAATCATTAATTTATAACAAAATATTATGAGAAAAATTAAACTTACTATTTCAGTATTATTATTGCTAATAGCTTACACAAGTTTGGGACAAAATTTAGCAGATGAACATTACCAAAAAGCAAGAACTTTCAAAAATACTAAACAATATGATAGTGCGATAGTCTATTTTGAGAAAGCAAGCAACTTGTATGAGAAAAAAGAAATGTGGTATAAGTATTTGCAAAGTATAACAGGAAAGGGAAATTGTTATGAAAAACAAAAACAATTTTTAAAAATAACAAAGTTAAAACCGGCAATTGATGGAGCTTTAAAACATGTAAAAAAAACAGATATTGTTGTTGCTGATGCTTATAAACTACTTGCCTTTTTTTATTTTTTCAGAAATAAAGCAACAACAACAATTTCTTACTTTAAAAAATCCTTAGAAATAAAAACAAAAATATTGGGAAAAACTCATATTGATGTTGCAAATATTTACAATAACATCGGAGTTGTTTACAGAAACAATAGCAAATTTGACTTAGCTTTGAAATCATTTAAAGAATCGAATAAAATTAAAAAAGAACTTAAAGACGGTGATTATAACAATAGTATAGCTAATACTTGCGAAAATATTGGACGTATATATTATTACAAAAAAAATAATGACTTGTCTTTGAAAAATTATTTAGAGGCTGTTGAATTTAGAAAAAAATCATCTGATAAAAAGCCTGAAAAATTGATTTTCGATTATGATATGCTCAGTGCCATTTACAATATTGACAATAAACCTGATTTAGCAATTAAATATTCTTTAAAGTCTTTATCAATTAAAAAAGAAATATTTAAAGCAAATTCTAAAAAATATATAGTAAATTATTCTATAATAGCAGAATTTTATTATACAAGAGCAAAATATGATTCAGCTCTTGTTTATTATCTAAAAACATTAGAGTTAGAAGAATTAGAACCCAAAAGTAAATTGTCTAATATTGCAGATTCTTATCATAATATCGGCTCAATGTATTATAAGTTATCAAAAAATTCATTGGCATTAAAATACTTAGATAAATCTCTAAAAATTAAAATAAACAATTCTGATGATAAAAATATAGTAATGATATACAATAATAAGGGGCTTATTTATAATAAATTTTCTGATTATGACAAAGCAATGGAATGCCACTTAAAAGCTATTAAAATCAGTGAAAAAAAATTTGGAAAAAACCACATTAAAACAGCAACAAGTTACAATAATATTGGAATTGTTTATGAAAACATATCCAAATATGACTCTGCTTTATATTACTATGAAAAAGCCAAAGATATAAGAAAAGAAAAAAAAGTCATATGCTAAGTGATTCATATAACAATATAGCTAATGTTTATAGCCAAAAAAATCATTACGATTTAGCATTAAAGAATTATTTTGATGCCTTAAAAATAAAAAAAGAACATTTGAAAGAATTTCACAATAGAAAAGATTCGATATTAGAAGCCGAAATTTATGTGAATATTGGAAGTGTTTATCAATTAAAACTTGAGTATAATTTAGCTATGCAATATTACAAAAAATCTTTACAAGCAGAACTAAAATTTGGTGAAAATAATCTTTCATTATCACATACATATAATAATATAGGAACAGTTTATACAGAATTAAATGAAACTGATTCTGCTTTATTGTATTTTAATAAATCTTTAGCTCTCAGAAAAAAATTATTAAATGAAAAAAACACCTATGTTTCGGGTAGCTACACCAATATAGGAATTGTATATAATAATAAAAAAGATTATGATAAAGCACGGTATTATTTTCGCAAATCAATGACAATAAATAAAGAATTACTTTCGGAAAAACATAGCAAAATTGCTACCGATTATATAAATATTGGGCTTACATATCAAAATAAATCCGATTCTGGATTGAATTATTATAAAAAATCTTTAAAAATAAATAAAGATATTTTTGGAAATAAACATAGCTCTGTAACAAGTAATTATTTTAATATTGGACTTTACTATTATGAAAATAATAAGCTTGATACTGCTTTAGATTATTTTCAAAAAGGTATTAATTCTACTTTACGAACTTAAAAGATATTGAAAATAAAATGTTTAGCATTCTT
>JAOZVK010000229.1 GCA_029938185.1 Bacteroidales bacterium
TACCCCCGATTACCATCGGGGGCTATCTATAGGTCTCTAATTGCTCATTCGCAATTAATCTAAAGGCATTTAACTCTCGTATATTTATAAAATTTCCATCTATTTTTTAAACTGTTAGCTAAAAAAATATTAAAAATGAAACTTGCCCAATATTCGATATTCGACATTTTATATTCTATATAAATCTTTCATTTTAATTTGCCATTGTTTTTGTTCAATTTGACGCTTTTTGTGAGTTCTGAAACTTGCTTAATTGATTGTAAAATAATATATTTTTTGTTAATTTAAAAAAAATAAACTGAACGAAAATGATACATCAAGTGTTCATTTTCGTTCACTCTCTGTTTCTCTAAAATTTTTGCGAAATTAATAAATGCTGTGCTTTTCCTCAGCAAGTCGAATCTATATTTATTTTGGTTCTTTAAGCCTTTTTATGCTACATTATGCCTAACCTTTATTCATTGATAATGTTTTTATATCTAAATGTTGGGTTTGGATAACCTGGACTTAATGATTCCCACGCATTTATTTTTGTAAGTTCTCAATAGTTACTTAAATGTTGCACGAAATATTGATTTTTATTGTATTAATAAATTGTTTATGAAAGCATTAAATACTGCACAAAAAACAAATAACCGCTATATCAATGACTTACATAAAAAACTAAAAATTATAAAAATTTACATTTAGTAATCAGCAACTTAGAATTCAATAAAATCAAAAATATAATAAAATTTTAGTTACGGTGATGTAAAAAAAATGCAATACTGTATCGCCTCAATATCAGATATATATATGAATAATTGATAATTTTTGTGCAACATTTAAGTAACTATTGAGAATTACTTTAATCTCAACAAATATTATCGGTGCGCTGCACCTAATACTCTAACATTCTACTACTTTCTACAAATATTATCGCAGTACCGATTATATTTGTAGAAATTTATCAAACCCAATGATTTCAAGGTGCATAGCACCGATAATATAAATGTCTAATTATAATTAGGGGACAAAAGCGGATAAACATAATAAAAAAATATTAATCTTAGCTTTTCGAGCCTTTTAGAAATTGATGTCGTATTTAACTATATGTTGCTATACTCTAAACAGTTATAGTTTTAACATTAACAAACTGTTATCAATTATTAGTCAAAGTATTGTACCATTGTATCATTGAAAAATTGTACCATTTATAGTATATCTCATAAATTCAATATCCAATAGCTTTATCGTCGCCTCTTGTATCGGCACCTCCTTCTAATTTTCCATTTGGTAATATTAGTATTGCATCAACTCGTCCAATTGATTTACGAAATTTAATTTTATGTCCCATTTTTTTTAATTTATCTATTTCAATATCTTTAACAACATTTTTTTCTATATATATATTATTGGGTAACCATTGGTGATGAAATCGTCCTGTATTTACCGATTCCTGCATGCCATTTTTTTTATCTACAACATTTATGATATTTTGCAATACTGATGTTATAATTGTAGAACCTCCTGGACTTCCCACTACCAAAAAAAGTTTATTGTTTTTACAAACAATTGTTGGAGTCATTGAACTTAGCATTCTTTTGTTTGTATCTATCTGATTTGCTATACCTCCAACTAATCCGTATGAGTTTGGAAAACCTGGTTTTATACTAAAATCGTCCATTTCGTTATTTAGCAAAAAACCTGCACCTTCAACAACTATCTTTGTTCCGTAGCCTCTGTTTAATGTTGTTGTACACGATACAGCATTTCTCCATTTATCTACAATTGAATAGTGTGTAGTTTCTTCGCTCTCATACATATTGGGGTTTCCATGTTTTATTTTTTTTGATTCTCCTGCCATGTTTGGCATATAGTCTTTCATTCTGTTTTTAATATATTTTTTATTCAATAATCCTTTTTGGGGAATATTATAAAATTCGGGGTCACCAAGATATTTAGCTCTATCGGCATATGCACGTCTCTCAATTTCAACTAATAAATGAATATACGAACTGGTATTTAACTCTAATTTATTTAAATCGAAAGGTTCTAACATTATTAACATTTGTGACAACAAAATTCCTCCACTTGATGGAGGTCCCATCGAAACGACTTCATAATCTTTATATTTTGCTTTTATTGGTTTACGCCATACTGAGTTGTAATTCTTCAAATCATTTAATGATATTATACCGTTACTTTTTTTTATTTCATTTACAATTCGTTGAGCAGTAATTCCTGAGTAAAAACCATTTCTACCATTGTCGCGTATTAATTCTAATGTTTTAGCCAAATTTTCTTGTTTTAAAATATCGCCTTCAATCCATTCTTTTGATTTTACAAATTGTGTTTTATGAGAATTATATTTTACAAAATATTCTTTTAGATTATTGTAGTTATCTGCTTGTTTTTTGGTAATTGGAAATCCTTTTCTTGCCAGATTTATTGCTGGTTGAATAATTTCATTAAAATCAAGTTTTCCGTATTTTTGGTGCGCCTTTATCATTCCATCAACCGAACCTGGTACGCCAACAGCCAAATGACTATATAGACTCAAATTTTTTATTATATTTTTTGATGAGTCAAGATACATATCTCTGTGTGCTTTTTGTGCTGCTTTTTCTCTATAATCTAATGTTGTGGTTTCTCCATTATCCAAACGGATTACCATAAAACCACCACCACCAATATTCCCAGCACTAGGGTAACAAACAGCTAATGCAAAGCCAACTGCTACTGATGCATCAATTGCATTCCCTCCATTTTTTAGAATTTCTATTCCAATTTTTGAAGCTTCATAATGAGCCGAAACTACCATACCATTATCTGCAATTTCGCCTGTTACTTGTTTATTATTTTGTACTGTTCTACAAGAATAAAAAATTACTATTAATACAGTTAGTATGAATAAATATTTGTTTTTCATAAGATTATCATTTTTATATAGATTTTTGTAATTCTACTTTACTAACTTCAAACTATTTGATAATTAAACTATTAAATCATTTTTATTAGTATTTCAAATATTTAGTATAATGTATTTAATTGCTTTTGCCCTTTCAGGGCGTTCTTGCTTATGAATGCATTTATACATAGGGCGTTGCCCCATGTTAATGCTTATGCCCTTTCAGGGCTAAAAAACTTACTAACGAAATAAAAGAACATTTTAGGAACTAATAAAAAACTTAAATAAGCTATTTTTGCTCGTATTTTTATAAGCCCAGTATTGGACATTATTTTATTTTTTGACAGGATTTACAGGATTTACAGGATTGATTTTTATCCTGTTACAAAATACCTGATAAACAAGACTGTCCAACTTCTGACGGGGAGCCATTTTTTTTAACTAAAATTGAATGCTAAACATCTTATTTTTAATATCTTTTAAGTTAGTAAAGTAGAAATAAATTTATGTGTAAAAAACTAAGTTTTTCTCGAAACCGTAAACACAAAGCAGGATTGAAATACTAAAAACCTTGCCACACGATATGTTTATTTATCGTGCAATAAAATATGTTCCAAAGAAAGAGTTAAAAAATCATTACCAATCCTCAATCGGTATTTCAAAAACTTTTTTGTTTTCGATTTTTAATATTCTATTTGCATATTTTTTTATTTGAGAATAGTCATGAGTAGCCATTAAAATTGCTTTATTGTTTTTACTAATTTGTTTTAGTAATTTCAATATTTGTTCGGAACTATCTGGGTCAAGATTTCCTGATGGTTCGTCGGCAAGAATAATATTAGGCTTGTTTAGCAAAGCTCTTGCGATTACAATTCTTTGTAGTTCGCCTCCCGATAATTCTGATGGCATACTCTTTTCTTTATCCTCCAATCCTACTTCAATTAGTACTTGTCGTATTTTTTTTTGTTTTTCAATTTTGTTTTTCCAAGCTGTTGCTTCAAGTACAAAAAGTAAATTATTGTGAATATTTCGATCTGGTAGAAGTTGAAAATCCTGAAAAACTATTCCCAGCTTTCTTCTCAAATATGGTATATCCGAAATTTTTAGATTACAAATATCAAATCCTACTACCTTTCCTTTACCTTTATCAATATCAATATCAGAATATAAAGCTTTTAGTAAACTTGTTTTTCCACTTCCAACTTTTCCAACTAAATAAATAAAATCTCCACTATTGATTTTAAAACTTACATTGTTTAGTATTTCTTTATCACCTTGCTTTATATAAAGATTATGAATATCTACTATTGGGTTTAATATCATTTTATTAATATATTATGAAATTTTAATAAGTTTACCAAATTCAAGATTTTTTATTGCTTCTATTAGATTTATTTTCTCAATATGTTTCTCTAAACTTTTCAAAGCAAAATGATTAACAAGAATGAAATTATTATCTCTAATTTGAACATAATCAGGTATTTTTGCTGTTCCTTTAGTTTTTAAAACATACATATATTATTAAATTTTTATGGTTCTTAAATATTATTTCAGTACTATTACAAAAGTTTTTCTGCATTTGTTTTCATATAATAAACAATATAACAGTAGTTTGTAAAAATGCGTAAGCCACATTAAATAGGTCAAAGACCTTATACATGAAATTAGAGTTGTTATAAATTTTCTATCTTGCTATATTTTACAAAAATAATGGTAAAATTAGCAAAAAAAAAACAAAATCGGAATAAAAAGAAGAAAAGAGCCATCAATATTTATTTGTTTGATAGTCCTTACAAAACGGTGTTGATTGTCCGAAAAAATATAAAATTTAATGTTTAATGGCTTGATTCTTAATTGATTTTTAGGCTATCCCGTTTAAAGTTGGACAAAAGTACACTGGTCTGACCGATTTGCTCTTACATATAAATTATAACAAATTAATATTCAACATTGTCCAACTTTAAAAGGGTAGCCGATTTTTATTTTGATAATTTCAAAAAGGCTTGTAATTATTTGATAATCATACCAACACTGTTTTGTAGAGACTATTAATTATTGATTGAATTAAAGATTAGACATCAGTATAACAAGAGTGAAAACTTTGGATTTAATCAGTTATCAATCAAATTTTCATCAGGTGATAAAATTTGTCCTGTTTGCCAAAAAAAGACAAAAATTCTAAAAACTCAAAGCAAAATATGTTATTCATACCGATATTGAAAATTTAGATTATTCAAAAAGTAACTGCATAAATCGTGGGTTTTTTAGAAGTGTCCAATAACAAAAGTTCATCAAGTATTTATTAAACTGAAATAAAAAAAGTGCATAATTAAATAAGAATTACATTTCTTTTTATAATTTTGTCATTCAGTTTATAAGTAATTACCAATAAAAAAGTTTTTACATAATTTGTATAAAGCTTATCTTTTGAATTATAGTCAATTGTATATAGTGCATAAGCAACATTAGATAGTTTGAAGACTTTAAAATATAGGAATGGAAAATTTTATTGTATCAGCACGAAAATATAGACCGGCAACTTTTGAAACAGTTGTAGGTCAGAAATCAATTACAACAACACTAAAAAATGCAATTAAAACTAATCATTTAGCACATGCATATTTATTTTGTGGACCACGAGGTGTAGGAAAAACAACTTGTGCCAGAATATTTGCTAAAACTATAAATTGCGAAAAAATAAGCACAGAAACTGAATCTTGCGATGAGTGTGAATCCTGTATTTCGTTTAACGAAAATCGTTCGTATAGTATTCACGAATTAGATGCTGCATCGAATAACTCGGTTGAAGATATAAGGAATTTAACAGATCAGGTTCGTATTCCTCCTCAAATTGGTAGTCACAGTGTGTATATAATTGATGAGGTACATATGCTTTCGTCTCAAGCTTTTAATGCTTTTCTAAAAACACTTGAAGAACCACCGCACCATGCAATTTTTATTTTGGCAACAACCGAAAAACACAAAATAATACCTACTATTTTGTCTCGTTGTCAGATTTTTGATTTCAACAGAATAACAGTTGAAGATACTGTTAGGCATCTCGAATATGTAGCAAAAAGTGAAGGAGTTGAGGCTGACATTGATGGATTGAACATAATAGCTCAAAAAGCAGACGGAGCTATGCGTGATGCACTTTCGTATTTTGACCAAATTGTTAGTTTTTCGGGTACAAATATTACATATAAAGATGTTATTGACAATCTAAATGTACTTGATTATACATATTATTTCAAACTAACAACTGCCCTATTAGAAACTGATATTGCAAATGCTTTTTTAATTTTTAATGAAATATTAAATAATGGGTTCGATGGACACCAATTTATTACAGGTTTGAGCGGACATTTAAGAGATTTGCTTGTTTGCAAAGATAAACAAACAATTGTTTTACTTGAAGTTGGAGCTTCGATCAAGAAAAAATATATTGAACAATCGGCAAGTTGTACACTTAACTTTATATTTAAGGCTCTCGAAATTGCCAACCAATGTGATATTAATTACAAAACAAGCCGAAACAAAAGATTGCATGTCGAAATTACATTATTAAAAATGTGTAATATTCCTCTACAAAATGCTATTAATATGCAAGCTCAAGCTCCAGCGGCTACAAATACAAAAGCTCCCCAAACTGAAACAAATAAACCTGTTATAAAAGAAAAAACTGAAAATAATATTCCAAACAAACAATATAAATCTATATCAATAAAAGATGCTTTAAACGGCAAAGCTGAAACTGTTAAAAAAGAAATAATTGAACACAAGGAGGAAAAACAACAAACCACAACATATGGAGATAATAAGTTTACACAAGAGGAGTTGAAAACAATATGGCTAAAATTTGCAAATACAAAACAAAATCGAGCCAGACTACAAAGTATGCTAAAAGCACATATTCCTATATTGAAAGAAAATTTTGTGATAGAATTGACACTTGAAAATAAACTTCAGGAAAAAGCTATTGTTGATATTCAAAACGAAATTAAATCCTTTTTGCATAGTAATCTTAGTAATTCAAAAATAAATCTAATTATTAAAGTAGCACAGCAAAAAGTTGAAAAAAAATTATATACAAATAATGATAAATTTAAATATTTGAATGAAAAAAATTCTAGTTTAAGTCAATTAAAACAAAAGTTTAATCTTGATTTTTAAGTTTTGACTCTTCGAGTCTTTATATTTATGTTTACACTATAAATTAAACATACTAAATACTAATACTTTAATCTAATTAAATACAGATGAAATATTATATAATTGCAGGAGAAGCATCGGGCGATTTGCATGCTTCTAACTTAATGCATGAAATCAAAAAAAAAGACATAAACACTGTATTTAGATTTATGGGTGGCGATTTAATGTTGCGGCAAGGTGGAACAATGCTTAAACATTATAAAGATATGGCATTTATGGGTTATATCGAAGTTATAAAAAATCTTGGTAAAATTCTTAATAATATTAAATCGTGCAAAAATGATATATTAAAATTTAAACCCGATATAATAATACTTGTTGATTATCCAGGTTTTAATCTAAGAATTGCTGAATTTGCTAATAAGAGAAAAATAAAAGTATATTATTATATTTCGCCAAAAATATGGGCATGGAAAAAAAACAGAGCAAAAAAAATCAAAAAGTATGTTGATAAAATGTTTGTTATATTTCCTTTTGAGAAAAAATTTTATAAAGAATTTAATTACGATGTAGTTTCGGTTGGAAATCCTTTGCTTGATGCTGTCGATAAAAATTTGTACAAAATCCCTCCTTTTAATGACTTTATAAAAAACAATAAACTTAGCAATAAACCTATTATTGCATTATTGGCAGGTAGTAGAAAACAAGAAATCGAAAGAATGTTACCTATAATGCTATATGTTAGTTCAAAATATAAAGATTATCAGTTTGTTATTGCTGGAGTGAGTGCGATTGATATAAATTTGTATAAAGAAATTATTAACGAACAACTTACTGATAAAAACAATATTACATTGTTAATTGATTCGACATACGAAATACTGAAATATTCAAAAGCAGCAATAGTTACATCGGGTACTGCTACTCTCGAAACAGCCTTGTTTGATGTTCCACAAATAGTTTGCTTTAAGGTAAATTCATTTGTTTATGCTATTATAACACAGTTTGTTAAAATCAAATATTTCTCCTTAGTTAATATAGTTATGGCTAGCGAAATTGTAAAAGAAATACTACAATTTAGACTCGAAGAACAAATAAAAACTGAACTTGATAAAATTTTATATGATGAAAAATATAATACAAGCATGATTGAAAGTTATCAAGCTCTAAAGGAAAAACTTGGAGGAACAGGTGCATCAGAACGAACTGCCGAAATAATATATAATGATTTACAATTATTTAATTAAGGTCTTCGACCTGTTTAATGTTGCTTAGGAAATAACGAATTATAAATTACGAATTGGTTTACACCTAATAATAAGTATTTTACAAAAAAACAAATCGGAAAGTTATTTTTTAACAATTCCAAAAGTTTAAATACATTCTATACTTTAAATGGTACAATTATTCAATGATACAATGGTACAATACTTTGATTAATAATTGATACCAGTTTGTTAATGTTAAAACTATAACCATTTAGAGTATAAGTAGTCTTACAAAAGTTTTTTACACATTCATACTTCTTTAATCTATTGGTTTGTAATCATATAATTGTATCATTGAACCATTGAATAATTGAACCATTGTTTTTGTTCAATTTGACGCTTTTTGTGAGTT
>JAOZVK010000691.1 GCA_029938185.1 Bacteroidales bacterium
AATGATTTAATAGTTTAATTATCAAATAGTTTTAAGTTCGTAAAGTAGAATTAGGCTACCAGTTTTAAGTTAGCCGCTTTTTAACCGCAAAGTTACACAAAGTTTGACGCAAAGTTTTGCTAATCTTTACTTTAATTTTATGATTAAAACTACCTGAAAATCAATCCTGTAAATCCTGTCAAAAAATAAAATAATGTCCAATACTATACGTGTAGCTGGAAATTACATATATAAGCATTTTTTATTAAAAACAAAATCTTTTTTATATTTGGCGAAGATATTGATATTTCATTTTGAATTTAAACCCATTATTTACGTTTGAAAGCTCATATTTCAAATTTCAAAAAAACCTTGAACTATGAGTTTTATGAGTATCCTTTATTAATAATTAAGTTTATAACAATGAATTAATCAATTTATTATCTGCAAAGTTAGGAATTGTTACTTTCAATAATTTATTTTCATTCATAGCTTTTTTAATTGCATATATTGCTTCTTTGTTTCTTGCCCATGAACGTCTTGATATTCCATTATTTACATCCGAATGTAACATTAAACTAAGTTTCTCATCAGATTCATTTGAGCCATCTAATACTAAACCAAAACCACCATTTATGACTTCGCCCCAACCTACCCCTCCTCCATTGTGTATTGAAACCCAAGTTGCTCCTCTAAAAGAGTCTCCTATTACATTATGAATAGCCATATCAGCAGTGTAATTAGAACCATCATATATATTAGATGTTTCTCTATAGGGTGAGTCAGTTCCTGAAACATCATGATGGTCTCTTCCTATAACAACAGGTTGAGATATCTTATTGTTATGAATTGCTTTATTAAATTCTTTTGCTATTTTAATTCTTGCTTCAGCATCAGCATATAGAATTCTAGATTGAGAACCAACAACCAGCTTGTTTTTAGATGCTTCTCTAATCCAAAGAATATTATCATTTATTTGATTTTTAATTTTTTTAGGAGCTTCCTTATATATTTCGGATAATACTTTTTCGGCTATATTGTCAGTTTTTTCTAAATCTTTAGGATTATTAGATGTACAAACCCATCTAAAAGGGCCAAAACCATAGTCGAAAAATAATGGACCCATGATGTCTTGAACATAAGAATGGTATTTGAAAATTCCTGAATTATCAAAAATATCTGCTCCCGCTCTACCTGATTCTAAAAGAAAAGCGTTACCATAGTCCCAAAAATACATTCCGTTTTCACATAATTTATTTATTGCCCTTACTTGTCTTTTAAGAGAAATTTTGACTTTTTGTTTGAAAAGTTTAGGGTTCGTAGACATTAACTCATTTGATTCTTCAAATGAGATACCAACAGGATAATATCCTCCAGCCCAAGGGTTGTGTAAAGATGTTTGATCTGAACCTAAATCAATTTTTATATTATTGTCAGCCAATAGCTCCCAAAGGTCAACTATATTACCTAAATAAGCAACTGAAACAGGTGTTCTTTCATGTTTTGCTTTTATAATTCTTTCAATAATATTATCAAGACTATAAATTACTTCATCAACCCATCCTTGTTTATATCGTTTTAGTAGGGCTTTTTCATTTATTTCAGCAATTATGCAAATCGCACCTGCAATTACAGTTGCTTTAGGTTGTGCTCCAGACATTCCTCCTAATCCAGATGTTACATATATTTTACCACTAAGGTTATTTTCATTATTTTTCATTATTTTTCTACCTGCATTTAATAGAGTGATTGTTGTTCCATGAACAATTCCTTGTGGTCCAATATACATGTATGAGCCAGCTGTCATTTGACCATATTGTGTTACACCTAGTGCATTATATTTTTCCCAGTCATCAGGTTTTGAATAATTTGGTATCATCATTCCATTTGTAACTACAACTCTAGGTGCATTTTTATGTGAAGGATATAAACCCATTGGATGCCCAGAGTACATTACTAAAGTTTGATTGTCAGTCATCTCGGCTAAATACTTCATTGTTAACTTATATTGAGCCCAGTTTTGAAAAACTGCTCCATTGCCACCATATGTTATAAGCTCATCGGGATGTTGTGCCACAGCTTCGTCTAGATTATTATCAATCATTAACATAATTGCTGCAGCATGTTTTGATTTGTATGGGTATTCATCAATACTCCTAGCATATATTTTATATTTTGGTTTAAACCTATACATATAAATTCGTCCATGCTTATTAAACTCTTCAATGAATTCTTTTGCTAAAATTTGATGGTATTCTTTATCAAAATATCTAAGTGCATTTTTTAGTGCTAACTTCTTCTCATCTAAAGTAAGAATATTTTTTCGTTTTGGTGCATGATTTTTGTTTTTTTCATAAGGTTTTAATTCTGGTAATATACCTGTGATACCTTTAAGTATTTCTTTTTTAAATTCATTAATATACATATTCATGAAGTTTAAAGTTTATAATATTGTCTTTATTTAATAATTTTATTTTTTAAACCAAACTTGAGACCTTCTATCTAGTGTAACAAGACGTAAGTTTCTTTAGTATTATTTAGACAGGATTAACAGGAT
>JAOZVK010000230.1 GCA_029938185.1 Bacteroidales bacterium
AGAATGCTAAACATTTTATTTTCAATATCTTTTAAGTTCGTAAAGTAGAATTAAGTATCCTAACAAAAAAATCTTGGCATTTGTTTTTGCATAATTAACTATATGACAACTGTTTGTAAGAATGCGTAAGCAACATTAAATATGTCGAGGACCTTACTACAAAACAATGCTTCACAATATTGTTAAAAGTTCAAAACATATTTTCAGAAATTCAAAATGTATATTAGGAAAATTCTTATAAGAAATGATAATAAATTACGTTTTCTTTTCATAAACATTTTTTTTTATAATTATTCACTTTAAAAAATATTAAAAATGAAAAAGATTATTGTTTTAAGTATGCTTGTATTCTTTTTTGGTTCTCTTTCGACAAACATAAGTGCATTACCAATTCACAAAGATACGTTGGTAAGTCCAACAGATGTTACGGCAAGTATGAAAATTAAAAATGATACTGGAAGTAAAATTAGAATCCATACAGGTTCAGGTGTAGTAACATTACAAAAAGGAAGTTCAACATCTATAAGTTGTAAAGTAGGTAAGAAAGTACATACAGCTCCAAAAGGTGTTAAAGATAAATTTCTTTTTAAAATAACTTCTAAAATGTGTGGGAAAACAGTAAAACTGTCGAAATATTTATAGATAACTGTTTTAAAATAAATTTATAAACGTCAAACTTGACTAAAATCAGTTTGACGTTTTTTTGAGAAGTAAAAATACTATATATCTTAATATCAGGTATAAAAAATAAATATATTATAAATTTTTAATAATAACCAAATGAGTAAATTATCATTAAGTTTAATAACAATGCTGTTATTTACAACAATAATATTTGCAAATGAGAACAAAACAAAGGTAGATTTTAGTAAATTTGAACATTATGCAACAATAAAAACAAAAAAAGCATTAATTGCTAAATTTGGAAAAGCTAATTTAATAGATGGTGTTCAGTATTATGCCGAAGGTACAGTGGTTGTCAATTCTACAACTTTAAAAAATCCAAACAACGGACATGTAGTAATCTATGACTGGGACGATAATTTTAAAACCTCCTCAATAAAAGCAAATTATATTTTAAAAAATTCAAAAACTCAAAAAATCAAAGCAAAAAATGGATTGTATTTAGGTATGAGCTTATCTGCTTTAAGAAAATGGAATGGAGCAAATTTCAAGTTTTCGGGCTTTGGTTGGGACTTTGGCGGTAATATACATTCAAGTCAAAAATGTAGAATTACAAAATCATCGGTTTCAATAGATTTACATTTATTAAACGAAAATGGATATGGCTTTGCATTAGGTGATGTTGAGTTGAATGCAGATGATAAAAGATTGAAAAATGCAAAAATTGTTGTTTCTCAACTTAAATTATATGTTAGGAAATGACAAATTGTAAATAACGAATTGGTTTACAACTAAGTATTTTACAAAAACAAATCAGAAAGTTATTTTTTAACGATTCCTAATTCTACTTTACGAACTTTAATAATGCTAAAAATAAGATGTTTAGCATTCAATTTATTTTAGTTAAAAAAAATAGTTAGTATCTTGAATTTCTATTTCTCAAGTTTTTTTTGCCCTGAATGGGCATAAGCATTAACATGGGGCAACGCCCTATGTATAAATGCATTCATAAGCAATAACGCCCTGAAAGCAAAAGTAATTAAATACATTATACTAAATATTTGAAATACTAATAAAAATGATTTAATAATTTAATTATCAAACAGTTTTAAGTTCGTAAATTAGAACTAAGCAATAGTCTCAATGTATTAAATATATGTCGTATAAATTAAAAAACATATTAGGTTCACCCGAAAAATTTAATTTACAATATAGAATATTTAATGCTGTACTTTTAGGTGGAATTATTTTAGTAATCCCTGCAGTAATAGGAAATTATTTATTGGAACTAAATCCATTTACTTATGTTTTTCCTATTATAAGTATGGTGTATTTATTGGGTGTTTATGTTTATTCAATGAAATTTCGTAATTTCATAGTTTCATTTTATTTAGGCTACACTTTTTTATCATTGATATTTATTCCAGTATTTTGGTTTCTAAACGGAGGCAGCACTGGAGGATTTCAATATTTTATTTTCTTTATTTTAACAGTATTAGCTCTTTCTTCAAAAAAACGAGAATTATGGATATTTTCAACAACAATGTTTATTGTTTTAATTACACTCATTATTACTGAATATAAATATCCACATTTAGTAGTTCAGTATCCTGATAAACAAGCCCGATTGATTGATTTATTAATCAGTTTTCCAGCAGTTTTTATAGGTCTTTTAGCAATTATTTCATTTATAATGTTGTTGTACAAAAATGCAAATCAAGAGATAACAGCACAGAAAGAGGAAATAGAAAAAAGTCATAAACATATAACAGACAGCATAAATTATGCAAAACGTATACAAGAAGCAATGCTTCCATCAAATGAAATATTCAATAATAATTTTAATGAACATTTCGTGATATATTTGCCTCGTGATATTGTGAGTGGAGATTTTTACTGGGCTGAAAAATATGGAAATAAAATTATTTATGCAGTTGCCGATTGTACAGGACATGGTGTTCCAGGTGCAATGCTTAGTATGCTTGGTATTTCGCTTTTAAACAAAATAACAACACAAAACATGGAGTTAAAAGCATCAGAAGTTTTAGATAATTTACGTATGGAAGTTAAAACCTCTCTAAAACAAATTGGTAAAAATGATAATGAGACAAAAGACGGAATGGACATAGCATTATGTATAATTGATAAAAACACTGGAGTATTGCAATTTTCGGGAGCATACAATCCATTATATATTTACCGAAAAGATGAGTTAACAATTTTAAAAGCAAACAGGCAACCTATTGGAATATATATAAAAGAAAAAAAATTTATAAACTATGAATTTCAATTACAAAAAGGAGATATTATATATTCATTTTCAGATGGTTTTGCAGACCAATTTAATAGTGAAGGTAAAAAATATAAGATTAAACGCTTTAGAGAACTAATAAAAAATATTGCAAGTAGCAAATTACAAAAACAGAAAGCAATACTAAAAAATGAGTTTGAAACGTGGAAATCATCAAATCAACAAATGGATGATATTGTAATTGCTGGAATAAAATTTTAAAGATATACCTATAAGCCATTATTACATAGCGTATAACAAAATATATTTTAATAATAATAGTATATAATAATTTTTAAACATTAATTTATTAACACTTTTAAATTTTATAAAAATGAAAAAATTAGCAATTTTAATAATCGTATTAGCATATACACTACTAAGTATAGGCGAAGCAAATGCCCAAAAAACAGAAGAATTTACAGACAAACGAGACGGTAAAGTTTATAAAACTGTAAAAATTGGCAAACAAGTATGGATAGCTGAAAATCTTGCGTTCAAAACACTTACACATAACAAAGAATGCAATCTTTTGGACAAGTGATAAAAAAGGTAGTGAAGAAGCATGGATGCAAAATCTTGATTATGAAAGTACAAGAGTATACAGAAGTACAAAATATATGTCTTCAGCTTTTTCTGTAAGATGCATAAAAGAATAAATATAAATTTTTTACATTAGTAAGTAGGTTATCATATAAAATCGACACTTTGTAAAGTTGTAACTTATTGTAATTCTGGTGTAAACAAAATTATCAATTGTTTATTATCAATTGTCAATTACTTAATACTTAATCTATCAAAAATTAATAACTTTTTAACTAATTAAAGATGAGGAAAATATCAATTTTTATTGTAATAGCTGTTTTTGGTTTATTGCTTTTTGCCTGCGGAGGTTCAAATAAAAAACAAAAAGAAGAAAATAATGAAAATAATGAAAAAGTAGAAAAAATAGAAAAAAAGAAAGAAGTAAAAACCAAAACTCCGACACAACTCTTAATGGGTGGTACGTGGACAAATTATAATGCAATTCATCAGGACTTTATTGAATTTAAAGCTAATGGAGTATTAGAATATGTGCAGGGAAGAGATTCAGGAAAAGATAAATGGAAACTTAAAGGAGAAAATATTCTTGTTGTTTTCAAAACTGATTATAAAATCGTAGAACTAAGTGAAACGAAACTTATAATTGAAGATAAAGTTGGTAAAACAACATATTCGCGTTCTGCATCTGGTAATGCAACAAACACAAATGAAAGTGTTGATGAAATAGTAATAAACAAAGAAACATCAACATCGGAATGTTTTATTACTGAAATAATTCACAAAAACGGAAATACTTATATTAAAGTAGATTATGTAGACAGAAAGGAATTAGAGGGTGAAGGAGCTTATGAAATAGTAAACAATAATCCTAAAATTAGAACATTTATAGCAAAAAAAGAGTCATATAAAATATGTTCGCGTGATGGTACAAAAACAATAAAGGATTTCGAAATAACTCTGAAAAAAGAACCAAAAACACTTTTCTCTATCGAAGTAAAAGATGGCGAAATTGAAGAGTTTTATATAGATACATGTTCGGGATAAGACTTGTCTCTTCGAGTCTTTTTAGTATGGAGTAAAGCAGAATATTATACAGAAAATCAGAATATTGTAGAAGTATCGTAAGTATTAACTATATAATATTCTGACTTAATAATTATATATAAAACATAAATAATTTTAAATAGGTCGAAGACCTTAAAATTTAATAATTATGAAAAAATTAATATTATCAATAATGATTATTGCTGTGTTTGTATCATTTGGACAGGCTCAGAGTAAAAAAGACATTCGTGTAGAATATCCGGATGCACTAAAACACAAAGGTATTGTATACGCAGTCGATAAATGGGAGGATGATAATGGAATTAATTATATATTGATTAGTTTACCTGGCGAATATGTCTCAAAAAAAGAAAAGGGATATGAATCGCAAGAAATGTCATCGTATTTATATGCATATCATTATGTTAAGCAAGGTAGTAAATATGTACTGAAACGCAAACTTCAAGATTATGTAATGTCTTGTGCTTTAGATTTAACTCTTTACTATGTACATGGTTCAATAAAAATTACGGATTTGGATAACGATGGAATAAAAGAAGTTTCTTTTGTTTATATAAAATCATGCAGAAGCGATGTTAGTCCGCACGATATGAGATTTATGTTGCTCGAAAATGGTAATAAATACCCTCTAAGAGGCAGCACTGTAATCAAATTAGGTGGAATGGAAGAAGGTGGTGATAAAAAATATGGAACTGAGTTTACTAAAGCACCAAAAGCATTTAAAAAATTTGCTGAGAAACAATGGAATAAATACAAACTAGCAGATTAAGGTCTTTGATTTATTTAACGTGGCTTACGCTTTTTTATAAAGTTTGATTTACAGTTAATTAAATAATAAAAATAAATTTGTACATAAATTAACTTTTAATAAAAAAAAAAAAATGAAAAAAATATTTTTATCAATAGTTATTATTACTGTGTTTGTTTTTTTTGGACAAGCACAAAAAAAGAAAACAAATTTAGATTTTTTGAAAAATTATAAAGGCAAATACCTTTTTGACATTAAAAATACATCGGCTCTTGATACTAGAATAAAAGCTATTATGGGTGATAAATATGATCAATATTTATCTGCTATGGATGTACAATCACCTATCAAAATTGAACGAAATATTTTTAGTTGCGAAGCTTTTACTAATAGACTTGAAGAAATGGAAGTTACTTTAGTTGTTGATTTACTTTCCAATCTGATTTATGTTCGTTTAAATATTGATGAAGAAGATTATTATTTTAAGGAAAAAAAAGGTAAAACACCAACAAAAATTTCAAGAGTTTTAAAGAAAAATTAGACTCTTTGAGTCTTTTTAAGTTGCTTTCGCATAAATTTTTTTATGACGCTTAATTAATGTTGATTAAATCGAAAAAGTTAATTTGTGTGTAAATAAACTTTAGGCTACCCGTTTATAGTTAGACAAAAGTACACTGGTCAGACCGATTTCCTCTTACATATAAATTATAACAAATTAATTTTCAACACTGTCCAACTTTAAAAGGGTAGCCAAACTTTATAAACTATAAATTAAGGTTTTTGACCTATTTAGTAATTTTTTAAGTATTTATTTAATTAATTTAAAATATAAAATTTCGAAATATGAGAAAATTTTTAGTACCAATAATTTTATTTGCAGTAATATTATACTCTTGTGGTGGAGGCAATCAATCAAGCAATACTACAGATAGTAAAGATAGCAATACAGTAGTTGTTAAAGATGATAAGGATAAGGTAAATAAACCTGATGATTCTCCTTATAGTAAAGAACTAAAATTGATAGATAAGGAAGTTTCCAAAATTAATTCGCAACTCAGTAGTCTTAAAAAAAATACAAAACAAGATGAGAAGTTGCCATGTGAAATATCTGAATGGAAAAACAAAAATGATTTGGTTATAAAATATACAAAATCATGTGGGGATAATTCGTTATCAAGTGTTGTATGGGAATTGTATTTTATTGAATTAGATGCTAATTCAAATAAAGTTCTTTTTGGTAAATATTTAAAAGAAGAATACAATGCTCCAAAGACATACACTAAAGAAAAAGCAGAAGCTGAAGGTATTACTGATGGATATTATGACCCAAGTTTGACAAAAAAAACAGTAAGAACGGTTTACAGTATAGGTACACTTATAAAAGGTGATGAACATTTTGGTTTAATATTAGATGAAAATGGGAAAAAAATTACCAAAGGAATAGCTGAATTTGATCGTATGTATGAACAAGTTCAAATAGATATGTTTAATAACTAAGGTCTTCGACCTATTTATAGTTGCTTACGCATTAGTATAAAAACAACTTAATCAGAAAGTTACGAATAAGTAAATGTCGAAAAACTTTTGCGAGCTGTGCAATCAAAATATTTATTGATTGCGCAGGTCGGAAAAAGATAGATAACCTTTAGTTTTAATATTTAATAATATAAAAAGATGAAAAAAATAACAATTATAATAACATTAGTATTTGCATTAGCAAGTTTGAGCAAAATAAACGCTCAACAAACTTCTAAATTTAAAGATAAAAGAGATAAAAAAGTTTATAAAACCGTAAAAATTGGAACACAAGTGTGGATGGCACAAAATCTTGCATACAAACCAAAAAGTGGAACATATTGGACTAATGATAAAAACGCTTATTTTTATGATTGGAATACTGCCAAAAAAGCTTGTCCAAATGGCTGGCATATACCTTCTGAAAATGAATGGAAAAAACTAAGTAACAAACTTGGCGGACAATTTAAATCTGGTGGTAAACTGAAATCAAAAAGCAAGTTATGGAAAAGTCCAAATACTGGAGCTACAAATTCAAGTAAATTTAATGCAAAACCATATGGTTCATATTCTCATTATTCTAAAAAAATTGAGCTTCGTGGTGAATATGCTTTTTTCTGGTCATCAACAGTTAATCCCGATTTTGATTATGATAAAAATGATGATGAAGAAATCTATATGTTTGCACTTGATTTTGATGCAGCAGGCTTGAGAGAAGTATCAACAAACAGAAAAACAGGCAATTCAGTTAGATGTATTAAAGACTAATTTCGTTCACCTATCTAAGGCAGTTCTATACACGCTATTAATCTGCTAATTAGTCTCTGGACGGAAATAGATAATATCTTGTAATTCAGGTAAATATAGAGATAAATCCATTTGAATGTTTTACAATGCTATTGAATTAAAGTGTTAGTATTCAGGTATATTGAAAATCACCCCATGTACTATAGGCTTAGAGAATTACAAATATTCAAAATGAATTACATCTATAAAGATTTGTGTTTTAACGTCTTATCTATTTCCGTTCAGGCACTAATTAGCTTAATAAAATGTAAAAAACTATCGTTAGAATACTTAATAAATAAATTTAAAAATTACTAACAAATTTAAATATAACAGTTATGAAAATCAAAACAGTTTTTTTTGGAATATTATTATTAATACAAAGTCTATTTATTTTGGCTCAAAACCATAAAGTGGGAAACGAATTACATGGAGGTATTATAGTTTTTACAGATGGCGAGCATGGGCTTATAATCAGTAAAACAAATATTGGCGATAAATGCTCATATGATGATGCAGTATTAAAATGTAAAGAATATAGTACTGAAAAATCATATGTTAGTGCATCACAATGGTATTTACCTTCTATTGGTGAACTTACATTAATAAAATCATATCATGAAAAATTAGGAAAATACAAGTTAGATGAAGAGCCATATTGGAGTTCTACTGTAAAAAATAAAGAATCAGCTTGGGCATTTTTGTTTAACATTGTTGCTTCCTTAACGCCAAAACATATTAAATATAGAGTAAGAGCTGTAAGAGCTTTTTAAGGTCTTCGACCTATTTAATGTTGCTTACGCATTAGTACAGAGACAATTTAATTAGGAAGTTACGAATAAGTAATGTCAAAAAACTTTTGGACTATCTGTGTAAGCTTGGACATCACTATCTATTAAACAATTTGGTGTGGCTTTTAACCACGCCGATAGTAATTTATTACTCAGCTTTGTTGTTTGGGTAGCCCAAAACACTATTATGGCTTGATTGTATTTGCATACTTTAATAAAAAATTGTAAGTATTAATCTTGTACAAAATTTTCGC